>NZ_JBBOUK010000002.1 GCF_038006045.1 Exiguobacterium sp. FSL W8-0210 | reverse complement strand
GTATCAAGGAAACGTCCTAGCAGAATCTCACGGGTGAAGACAGACGCGTCGAGCGTAGCATGACTCGGTAAGCCGTCAGATTCCCATTTCTGTAATTGCTCCGGTGTGAGGTGTTCGACTTTTTTCGTGAACGTAAGCCAAAGCGAAAAACGACCGACCGGATAGGCTGTGTCTTGCTCGGATTCGACGGACTCAATCTCAGCGAGACCGTCTTCTTCGATCGTCGGAACGTCCGCCTCTTCTTGCATCTGAGCAACATGCTGACTCAGTTGGGAGACGAGCGTATGCGACAGTTGAAAGGTGAAGCGATGATCGTCCGATTGGTTTGGCACTTCAAGGACCATCTCTTGCGATCGATCACGAATACGTAAGGACGTGATCGTCAGCAATGGATCGTTCAATTGACCGGATAGCGTATAGTCTGTCGGCGAAGATTGAATCTGTAACGACTCTTTTAATGCCGATCGTTTAAGTTTCTTTTGTTTCTTCGGAAGTACGGAATGTCCGAATTGGAGCACCCGGAGAACAGATTTAAACAGCATTGAAATGAGAAACCTCCTACAAAATAAGTACTAATGAAAACGTTATCCTTACATTGGATTTTATCATATTCACAGATCCAAGACTGCGCTTTAATGAATTTACAGTCTGTTTTTATCTACTCGTAATATGTTTCGTGAAAATCTTTACTATTCATTTACTATTTCTAGCTTTATATCATCTCTAATACTTAGTCCCTTTTTGAAAAAGCTGTACTGATATGAATATTATCATAAAATTGTTGCCGCGCTTGTTGGAGCGCTTGTTTAGCTGATTCGACTTGCGTGTAGTACGTTTCCAATGCTCCGTAATAGTTTTTACTGTACACATGCTGTAAGGAAAGCGGGAGAACGGGACAAAGAACGTTCTGCAACAACTTAGGTAATAAAATAGTCGTCGTATTAGTGGACAGTGCCCGATACAAATAATACTGACCGATAGGACTCTCTAAGTAGAACTTCAAAAAATATGGGGATAGATTGTTTCTATTTGGTCTGAAACCAATGAAATTTTGAGATAGAATCAGTGTCTGATCATGTGGAGGAACAACTGCAATTCTTGTTGGTAGCCCACGTGCATTAATAATTACATCGCCTTCTTGAAGGATATAGCGTTCGATGCTACGCTGATGAATTTCAATCGATTTTAACTCTTCTAGGTGCAAACGATCATCATATACATCCTTCAATTGAATCAAGCGGTAAGAGGTCATGTCTGGGGAGGTTTCGACTGCATTTTTAGAAGTCGTATTCAGTCCAGAGAAAACTTTTCCTAATTGATTCAGTGTTATGAAATCCTTGCTCTCTAGTTTTGTAAAATCAAGTTGATATTCATCCTTATCAATTTGAATAGACTCATTTTCTAGGTAAGTACTAGGAATCAGATTTCCTGATTGAATATCAGATTTTGGAACCAGTCGTGCAAAGGAGGTGTGTTTTTCTGGATGAATCGTAATCTCCATCATTTTATTTAAATCCTGTTCTAAATCCTCTGTCTTTGCATACGTAAGTGGAATCCAGTTCGTCGCGTCTATAAACTGAATTTTATCTTTTCGTGACGTATTCTTCTGTTTGTCAATCACTACAATACTAACGGGATCACTAAAGCCATGCATGATATAAGCAGGAAACGTGATAACCGTGTCAACGAGATCCATTTCGATTAACTGCTCCCGGATCAACCGTTCTTTCCCATCTCGATATAAAGCACCGTTCGATACTAATAAGACAGCCCGCCCAGTTGACTTGAGCGTAGCGACGGAATGCTGGATAAAGGCGAAGTCCAAATGTTTCCGAGGCAGTTCTCCATAAGGAAATCGGTCCCACTTATCTTGTGCTAAGATACTAGCTGTATACTCCATCATGCGCAAATTAGCTGGTGGTGTTGTAAGAATACGATCAAATTGCTGTAGCTGGTTTCGTTCTTGATAAGCCGGATGTAACAGGACATCACTTTGCTTGAACGTTATGGCAGATGTATGTGAAGTATAAAAAAAGAGACTAAGCTTTCCGATGGCCCAGATTTTCGAATGCGTTTCTTCACCATAAATCGAAACAGTGGAAAGTCCTTGATCTAAAACGGATCGTAAATTTCCGGCAAAACCTGCTGTCCCGTCGTATACTGTATCGCCTGGAAGGACTTGAAGTAACCGTGTCATTAAGCGACGTAAAAACAGTGGTGTACTATGATCTAATAAACTATTACCGGGTTGATGCACTTCATATTGAAATAAGGGTTCAACAATTGCCGGAAAATACGATAGAGACATTTGTGAGGTACGTTCTACGAGTTCGTTCAGTGTTTCTGGATTGAGAAGGTGCCAATCAATCTCTAACGCTGTATAGAGCTCTTCCGGTAAAGATGTTTCTAATCTCATTTGCTTAAAGACTTGCGTTAACATATCAGCTTGATCGAGCGCTACAACGTTTAATACTCTAGATAAATTTACTTTTGATTGAGGGTGTTGCAACGTATGGAATTGAATACTGAATAATGACAAGGTATAAGCGATAATATCCTCTGGCTCAAAATAGCGCCTCAATCGAGAGTGGAAAAACTCAATCTCTGTCAATAGCAGTTCTTCATGAGATCGTGGCATAGAATGTGACCTCCATTTCTAAACAAGTATTTGTTTTAATATAGTCTTACTAGAATATCAGAGTCTATTCATTATTCTCTGTTAGTGCGCCACTCCATTAACGCAGTAGAAGCGGCTTCCCAGCTTTTAAAGTGGACAAAGATGGAGGTAAGGGAGGGAGCACGTTTTCCTTTTGACCACAAAGTATAGGTATTACTGTTAAACTTCTCAGGCGATTTTTCGTATACTGTATTTAAGGCTGTTAGATACTCTTCGTGGGTAAATTGTTTTGTTGATATCAATCCATGATGTTGAACGGCTTGTTTCCAACTACCGTATTGATAATTGATTGTGCTAGGACTGATCATCTCAGGATGATGTTGACGAAGTTCTTTATACTCTCGAATCGAAATATACTTTCCCCTTTGTTCTTCGTAAAAAGAGAAACTTTGTTCGGCGGACCAAATAGAGCGAGTTCGGTTGGTATAAGGGCGTCTTGTTTGATTCGTTAAATTATCTTTCACTGGAAGATTCGCCGCCTGTAATAAAGCATCCCAAGAGCCAAATACTTGTTCAATTTGCGTTAATGAAGGAAATGAGAGTTGTGCTGCAATCTCCTTATATCGATTGGCATCCATGGGTTGTTGACGTAGTTGATATATTCCTTGAATGAGCTCAATTAAACGCTGTCGCTGATTACCAAAATCGTCCGACATAATGAATCGCTCCTTTCCCTAAGACTGATACTATTTTCTTTAAAGTACATGATGTGATACTAAAAGCCTCCTCAACACGAGGAGGCTTTTAGTTCTCAATCTAATTCATTTAATAATTTAATCCATTTTTCTGTGAAGACTTCATCCGAGAAACGGGGAACAGATTGAAGGGCTAGTTCGCCCATCCGTCTCCGTAAGTCTGGATAGTTCATTAACTGGATTGCAGCCGTTGCGAACGCTTTTGTATCGCCAGGAGGAATAATATATCCGGTCTTTCCGTTCTCAATAATTTCACTTGGTCCATAACAAATATCATATGAAATGACAGGAACACCGTATCCCATACTCTCAAGGATTGCCATACCAAAGCCTTCTGACCGAGACGTAAAGATTGTCGCGACTGCACCGCGATAAGCTTCTTGAATATTTGTAACGAATCCTTTGAAATGGACATGCTTTGTTAAAGAGAGCTCCTTGATTAAGGCATGCAAATCTTTTTCGAGTTGATCGCTGTAACCAAATCCATAAAAATCAAGATAAGCATTCGGATTATGATCAACGATGTGCCGCAACACACGAATACTCTCCGCGACGTCTTTCTTCACTTGAATGCGAGAGACAACGATAAAGCGATTTGGATTTGGATCAGGTAGAACAGAGTAATCCGTTTCTGGTATCATTCCAACTCCGTGAGCAATGGCATGGAATGTGTCTGCATGACCAAATGCATCAGTCATATGTTGTTGCTGGCGACTCGTTGCAGTGATGACTTTATCCCATTCATCGATTCTTCCGAAAAGCGTATCCCAAACACCACTCACAGCAGCCGTTTCGTTGAATGGTGGAACGAAATGATTACTATGCCCGAAAGCGATTTTTTTGATATTTGGATGCTTAATATCAAGGATAGTAGCATCTAAATTTTTCTTTGGCAAGTTGGGTAATCGATCCCGATATTCTGAAGAAATGAGGACAGACTCATGAGCGGATAAGATTTTGTTCAATACAAAAGTATTAAATTGAGCAGGATCGTTAAATTGTTTCTCTTGACCCGCTTCAAAATAGAATAGATGGCTCCAGTCCGTTGAATTAATTTTATGCCAAATCGTTAGATAACAAGTCCCGTTACTATGGAAAAACGATCGAGATACGGGCTTATTTGATGTAATTGAATAATGAATGGTTTGTGCCAATTGTCCATTTTCTAAATATTCCTCACGTCGTAAACGATGTCGGTTATCAGAAAAATAGTCGATAAATGATAACTGATCATTTTTATCAAATCGTGCATATCGAATATAAGATCCGTTATCAAAGATGCGATAAGAATCCTTTTCGACACGACTACTATCTAGAAACAACGTATAACGTTTTTCCCATCGTGAAAGCAAAGCTGTTTTTGAGGAGACCGTTGATCCTTTTTCCGGACTTCGATTCGCCAAAAAATTGATCACGTTGACGACGTTAATTCGTGGATCGATGAGTTTGGCTTCTACCATTTCTTGTTGAATGGTCTCCAAAGCAGGTTGAATTCCAAGTGTGACGAAAGTAATATTTCTTTCAGGTTCTGCTTGAATAATAGCATTCGCTCTCTTAATGACAGCTTTTGATAAACCGCCTCGCTGAGGCGCTAAGGTATTGAGGGTGAAAAAAAGATCACGTTTCATGATGTTTCTCCTTTGTAACGCTTACATTTTTTTAGTTAATTGGATGAAAGTCCGCTTCAGGTATTAGTAATTGTAGACTGTTTATGTTCAGATATCAGTACTGCCTCTAACTCGTCTATATAAAGAGAAGTACCGAGTTTAGGAAATAACACAATATTTAATATATCATATTCAAATCTATAGATATGACTTAATGACAAAAAGCATGCGGAAATTCCGCATGCTTTTTGGTTAGACGAAAAAATAAACATATTTTTGCTTTCTATAGCTTATTCATTTAATCGATCTGATTATTTTCAAGTACAAAATGATAATACATTTCCATCCTTACAACACTTCCGAGACGGTTAATTTAGGAGTATTAAACTCTATCTCAAAAAATACTTAAGTAGGTAAGACAAGCAATTTAACGCGAAACTCGTTGTGTTTCTCATAAGGTATTATAAAGTTTGTCTACTGTAGATGCGAAAAATCAATCAAAAAAACTCTCGAATGAAACAAGAGTCTTTAATATCATAGCGATAAATTTATATGAAGTGATTCCTCATTAAATTTCAATAGAGTCTACAATACCCTCTGGATACTCCCATAACTCTCCTTCGAGCATCCATTGATGATGACAATTTGGACAAGCTACCTCAGATGAAAAATCGTAATGCGTTTCCAGTCCCAATCTACGTTCTTCATAAGAAATACTATGTAAATCTTGAATAAGAATTTCTTCTTTAAACTTTTCTCGACAACGAGGACATTTAAATTTCGTATAATGACTAATCGCTTTCTCCACTATAACCAACTCCTACAAAGAGAATAAGTATAGTATAATGGTAACGCTTACAAAAATAAATGGTCATAATCAAAATAGTAAAGATACATTCAAAATTCTTAACGGTTCTTAAGTAGATTTAAAGTATTGTTCCATGATCCAAACCGCGCAATCAAAGTTGTGAGTGAAGGGTGTTCCGGATGCTCTTTTAGCCAGTTCACATACATGGTGCTACTGATATGAAAAGCTGTAGTATTCATGTCAAGAATAGCTTTTTCAACTGCTAGCAAACAATCATCATTTGTGAAAGAACGAGTCGAATTATAGCCGTGCATTTGTAAAGCATTTTTCCAAGTACCGTAGTGATAAAGTATTGAATTTATACTTAGCATCTTAGGGTTTTGTTTTCGTACTTTAGTGTAATCTTTAATGGTGAATCGATTTCCAAACGTATTTGAACAGAGCCTCAAGCTGTCCTCTACGTTAAAGTTTTTAAGTCTTTGCTTTTTAATAGTAGTATTATCGAGATTTGGTAATGACATTAAACTGTCTGATGTCACAATACCTGCTTCAAGTAACAGATTACTCCAAGAACCAAATAGAGAATTAATTTGAGATAGCGTGGGATAAGGTAGATTACTAGCAAGCTTGTCATAGTGAGACGCTTTCATTATGCCATTATGAATAAGGTGCAATCCTTTTACTAGTTCGATGATTTGCTCTTTATTTGCAATGCTTGTATTAGATACTTTTTGATAATTATTCAAAAAATCAACTCCTGATGTTTTTATGAACTTTTTCGTTAATACAGAATTAAAAGACTATTGATTACAATTCTATCAACTTTTAAATACTGAAAGAAGTAATTTTATGTATTTCACTTTAAAAAAATTATCTTAATATGGGAAAATTTCTAACTGTTATATGTATAATTAACTTATATTCGTTCAATAAAATCTTGTGGTTTTTATAAGCTACTATTTAATAATGCTGAAGGATAAGGAAGTGTTAAAATGTTTTACGGATTTAGCACGTTTCTGATTTTTCTTATCCCTGTGTTTTTGCTTATAATTTGTCTGTTGGCGGATCGGAAACCTAAATAAAAGTACACTGAAAATATATACTCTATTTGGGAAAGAGGGTTTGTTTATGCCTCATACTCACAAGCAAGGCAAAAATAGCAATATTATAATGAGAGTCATGAACGGAGAATTAATAAAGTTTTCAATTATACTCGCAATACTAACCATTTTGTATTTTATTTTCACTACTTAACTCTTACTAAGTAGTGTTTCTAATTCCAAAGTATAAACTGACATATGTAAAGCGAAAGCTCAGCCAAATTATTTTGGCTGAGCTTTTTTATTAAGCAAATTGTAATCATTTAATATTGAAGCTGGATTACTAATGACAAATTTTTTTATAAAATAACTCTAAATTAATATAAAAGTTATGATTCATAAAATAAAATGCTTAAATTTAACTTTTCATATGAAATAATTATTGAGATTAGATTGTTCTTTTTGTAAAGTAAAGGAGTGTCTAAATCAATATATAACAAAAGGTGGATTAAAATGTTAAAAAACAAAAAAATTCTTTCCGCTGCATTAGTAGCAAGTCTCTCATTAAGCGCAATTCCTGTATTTGCGCAGTCCGGTTATTTTAATACATATACAGTGTACGAACCAATGAATAGTTCAAGCTATAATACTTCTATGCAAGGGATGACTGTTGATCGTTACAACAACAACATCTTTACAGCCAAGTTCAATGCTACAAGCGAAACGACGCAACTGTTTTTAACTAAATTGAGTAGTACAGAAAGTAATCGAACAACGAAGTTGCTGAAAAATTCAACAACCGGATCGACGAGCTCTGACTTAGGGCACGCGAATGACTTAGCAGTTGTAGCAGATGCAGGAGATACTACAGTAGATTTGTACGTAGCACCGATGGAAGATGGTATTAAGTATGCAAACAAAATCGTTAAACTTGCCGTGAATACATCAACAGGAACATACAATGTGAATAAAAGTTATGTTTTAAACTATGGTGGTGAAAATTTATCAATTAGTGGTATTACCTATTCAGTCGGCTATAAAAAGTTTATTGTCAAGTCTGGGAAGCGCTTCTTTATTGGAACATTCAATGATGCTACAGGAAAGTTTGATTATGAGGCAACATTTAAATTAAATCATACTCGTGCTGTGATTGATGGTAGCACAGTAGATACTACAGACTATATTCAGCAAGGGATTTCATATTATGAAGGCAATTTGTATGTTCCTATGGCAAAGCCAGATGCAAATGGAAACGCCTCAAATGTAAGTGTCGTCACTACTTATTCATTAAATCTTTCTGAAACAATAGACGAGCAAAAAAACACAACAACAGAACCGTTCTCAAAAGTATTGTATACAAATAATGATTTGTCTTTCCGAGTCACGAGTAGTGCGTACAGTCTTTTTGAAATAGAAGCTGTTGATTTCGATAATGGAACAATGTATTTCAATACTAACCGTAGTGATGGGACTCAGCAGGATATGATTGCTACGTTCAATGATTACAATACATCTAAATGATGAGTCTATATGATGTAGATATGAATAAAAGAAATTACTAAAGAACTCCTATAAAAGTTGGTTTTCGCTACCAACTTCTATAGGGTTTTTTTATAACTAAATTAACCAAAATACATTAAAGGTATAAGAAAAACGCGTGACGCGCCTAAGTGCAGCGAACAAACTCTCTGTCTATCAACCTATACTAGCAAAAGAGTTGAAAAAAGAGATGATGCATGCTTTACAAGAGGATTCAACAAATGATTAAGGAACCTGTTGTAACCGCTAGAATTTAGTTGACGGTTTTTGCTCGATGACGCTTTACACTTTTGCTCAATTTATTTAGAACTCTAGTAAAATAGTGATTGTCATTATTTGATCTGGAGGGAAAAACGTTGGAGGAAAAGTTAATGCTACATATCAAAATCCATCAGTTATATCAAAAAAAATTTAAGATTGCTCAAATTGCAAAAGAACTTAAAATCTCAAGACCTACGGTCTATAAGTATTTGAACATGACTTTCGAAGAAGTGAAAAGTCATTCAGAAGAGTTATCGCAATCGAGGGTCAAAAAGTTGGATCCGTACAAAGACTGGATAGTAGCCTGGTTAGAGGAGTTCCCACACCTCAGCAGCGCTCAAATCCATGATTGGTTACTGGAAAGATATCCGGAACTTCTAGTCGGTGGAAGCACCGTCAGGACGTATGTCAGAGAAATACGCGAAGTAAATCAAATCGATAAAAAACGGAAGGTACGCCAATACGAGGCGATTCCTGAACAACCGATGGGAAAACAACTCCAAGTTGACTGGGGAGAAACGAAGCAAAGAACGAAGAGTAACAAAGAAATCAAGTTATACTTCATCGCTTTCGTGCTCGCTCACTCTCGCATGAAGTATATGGAGTGGCAGAACAGACCATTCACGACACGAGACGCTATACGTTGTCATGAGAATGCCTTCCAGTTTTACGGCGGACGGACAACCGAAATTGTCTACGATCAAGATCATCTGATTGCGGTCAGTGAAAATGCAGGTGAACTCCTATTGACCTCTGAATTCCAACAATATGTGCAGCAAAGAAAATTCAACGTCCATTTGTGCAGGCGTGCGGACCCAGAATCTAAAGGAATGATCGAGAACGTCGTCAAGTATATCAAAGGAAACTTTGCGGATAGCCGTGTGTATTCGAACATCGAAGATTGGAATCGACGGGCGTCGCAGTGGCTAGCACGGACAGGAAATCATAATGTCCATCAGACAACGAAAAAAAGACCAGCTGAAGTGTTCTCCTTCGAAAAACAACACTTACAACCGGTCCATTCGTTACTCTCATATGAAAGTACCCATGTGTCGAGTATAGCAAGGAACGTTAGCAAGGACAATACGATTCGATACCGTTCCAATCGTTATTCAGTCCCTCTCGGGACCTATTCTTCCTATGCGGCCAACACCGTCTTTATCGAGTTGACTGACGCTAACCGACTGCTCATCCGGACACAGCCGGAAGGGAAAGTGATTGCGGATCATCCCGTCAGTTCAGAAAGAGGGAAATTGATTCAGAGCCGTCATCATCTAAGGGATCGTTCACATGGCATCGACGAGCTTAAACAACATCTGACCGGCCACTTTACGGATGAGGAAAAAGCCACGCATTACTTGGAAGAACTCTGCAAAAAATTTCCGCGCTACAAGCGTGAGCAGTTAGCGATCATCGAAAATGTCATCCATGACTATGGTCCGCAATTGGACCAGTCACTCGAGAAATGTACACAGGAGAAGCTATACAGCGCGAATGACTTTCGAGACGTCGCACGTTACCTGAGTTCGAATACGAGTCCGATCGCGGAATCACGTGTCCATTCCATCGGAAAACATGTTTCTGATATCCAAGTGAACACACGTCCGTTAAGTACGTATGTCAGTATCTTGAGAGGAGACGTGTGATGAATCAGACCGTGACAGACTTACAACAGCAGTTCAGACAGTTGAGATTGGCGGAGACCGCCGATGCGCTTCCACAGATTTTACGAGAAGCTGAGAAATCATCTTGGACGTATCTAGAGTTTCTCGAAGCCATCACACGTCATGAACGGGAGAAACGAGAAGCGAAGAGCTTAGAAAGACGTATGAAATGGGCTCGCTTCCCTTTTTTGAAGCCATTATCAGAATTTAAAATTGATGAACAAACGGCCCTGACGGGCCGACAATTGAAGCAGTTGATCGAATTGAGTTGGCTCGAGCAGCATTATAACTTAATCCTACTCGGTCCGCCTGGCGTCGGCAAAACGTTTTTAGCAGTCGGCTTGGGATTAGAAGCTGTCCAACGTGGATACAGAGTATTTTTCGTTACGATGGGTGAGTTGATTCACTTATTGAAATCGGAGGAGTTTTCTAATAAGTCTAAAGTTCAACTAAAGCGTTTGAGAGAATCCGATCTCGTCATCGTTGACGATTTGATGTATATGGCGATGGATCAGAGAGAAGCTAATCTATTCTTCCATCTTATCAATCATCTGTATGAACGAAGCTCAATTATTCTAACCTCGAATAAAAGTCCGGATCAATGGGGCGAACTAATTGGTGATCAAGGAATCACAACTGCAATATTAGACCGTCTCTTACATCGTGTCGAAGTGATTCATAGCGATGACGACAGTCATCGCATGAGAAATCGTAAGAATTTATTTTCAACAGAAGTGTAAATATCAATCGAGCAGAAAACGTCAATTTCTACTTGACGTCGACACCTGTATTCATTGATGCAAACATCATCATCCATACAACAAGTTTTCGGCAAGTTGCTGTTTTTGATTGGTTGAATCGTTTGTATCGACGTATCCTTATTCATGTTGAAGTATTAGAAGAACTAAAAATTTCTTCAGTGAGAGAAAAAGTTGATGTACTGATAGCGTAAGGTAGATGGACTCTATTTAATCCGGAAGGCGACGTATCGGTTGAAACTGATACACTATATGATTTCTATTTGTATACTTGCAAGAAGTGCGAATAGCATTTGAACAACTCGACAAAAAAGAAAATACGAGAAGGGTGTCCACTCAAACACACAAGCAATCTAGGAGAGGTTCATAGCCTTGTTTTAGCTCGCCTATTTAGCGCTGACTTGATTTGTAGTGATGATGAGAATATCCTGAAGTGATTACAGATGCTGATCTACATGTCATTAACTACGACGAAGAAGAAGTATTGATCCGTCAACATACATTGAATGATTTTTGCACGAATTTACAAAGACACTATATCGTGAAGCGGAATGTGGTTTGAAAGTTTTTCAAGTCTATTCGTCCTCGGACATGAACCATTTTTATGAACACATAGATAGAATATGAAGCGAGAGGCAATCAAAGGAAAAGATGTATACGTTTCGATGTCGAAATGGGTACGTCTTTTCTTTGGTTTTTTATATAAATACTGTGAAGAAGTGTACATGGATAAAGAGAGGCATTCCAAGACAGACAGTTAAAACGATATCTATTGCAATAAAAAAGTTAAATAAATAGATATCAACAATGTATACATAACAATCTTTTAAAAGCAAAGTGAACGCTCATACGCTTACTCGTGTGTGTAATGCAGAATAGGAGTGCAGACTTGTGCGACGGAAACGTACACAGTTCTGCACTCCTTTTGCGAAAAAAGAAAAGGACTTGCCAGCACCCACAACTTCATCCTAACGTTTAAGTTGCGAAACAAGAACGTTAAGGAGATGAAAGGAATGCTAACAATGTCCGAAATCAATTGTATCAAATTTTTAAGGAACCATAAATCCTATTCCATCAATAAAATCGCGAAAGATCTTAACCTGAACTGGCGAACTGCTAAAAAATATGCCGATGAGTCTTTTCTACCAAAAGAAAGTTCTTCTTCCAAGCGAGGCATGATGTATGGCACCCGTTGGGGCGAGATGATTGAGGACTGGCTACAGGAAGATGCGATGATGAAAAAGAAACAACGGCGAACCAATAAAAAACTATATGAGACCTTATGTACATATGGATTTGAAGGGTCCTACCGGACCGTCTGTCAATTTATAAAAGAATGGCGACTAGGTCGCGATGTAGAAAACGATAGTCGATTCGAACGATTGGCCCACCCTCCCGGAGAAGCACAAGTAGATTTTGGTGTCATGGAAGTCGTGAAGGATAGTCATGCGGTCGATGTGCATTGCTTGATCCTATCCATGCCATATAGCAATCGAACAGCTGCGGTTGCATTACCAGCAGAGAACCAGGAATGTTTCCTGACCGGATTGAAGAGACTGTTCGAAGAAATCGGAGGCGTGCCGCAACAATTACGAATCGACAATCTCCCGGCAGCTGTCGCTAAAGTACGGACAACAAAAGAAGAAGCCGTTTATACGGATGCCTTTCAGCAATTCGTGGCGCACTATGGTTTCCAGGTTCAAAGCTGTAATCCGTACAGTGGGAATGAGAAAGGAAGCGTCGAAAACAAGGTCGGCTATGTCCGTTACAACTTCCTAGTTCCTTCTCCTATCATGAATGACTTCGAGTCGTTGAATCGGCGCCTCGCATCATCCCTCAGGGATGACATGGAACGTATCCATTACGAAAAGAAAGTACGGATCAAAGATCTCGTTGTGGAAGAGCAGAAGCACCTCCTTCGACTGCCGGAAGAAGATTTTCCAGTGTTTAGAGAGGAACTCTTGAAGGTGAACAAATATGGAGAAGTGACCATCGATCAAACAAAGATTCTCGTTCCATCGGGTTCCCGACATGGACAAGTGAGAGCAATCCTAAAATGGGACGATATGAAAATCATTTCTCGTCATGGAGAAATCCTGTACGAAGAAAAACGACCTTATATGATGACGAAACGGGCGTTACCTTGGGAAAGCATTCTCAACGAATGGTACAAAAAGCCACGTAGTTATGGTCATTCACGTCACGCGGAGTACCTCCCTGGACGAATTCGAGAGTATCTGAACATCCAAAATCTGATGATACGTAAAGAAAGACTGGGATGGCTACGGTCTAGATTAGTCCTGCATTCAATCACTGAAATCGATGAACGATTGTATGAGCTACTGAGCCAAAGCGATGCCTATTCTGACATCGAAGAGCACCCCTACGATGTCGACTGGAGCAAGTATGACAGTTTGAATCGACCGTGGCAGAGTGAGGTGCAGTCGTGAATCTAAAAGAGATGTGCAAATCCCTTCGGCTCGCTTACGTCGCTGAAATTTACGAAACGATTCCGATGGAATCGTCCGAGACGTTTCTCCTGACACTTTTTGAAATGGAGATGAGGCTTCGTGAAGAAGCGAAGGCAGAGCGACTTATAAAAAAAGCAAAGTTCATCAATAACAAATCGCTCGAAGACTATCGTTGGCATGACAACATTTACTTTCCCCGTCATCTCAAGAAAGAAGAATTAATGTCGCTCTCTTTCATCGATCATCAACAAAACGTGGTGCTCACAGGTGCCCCTGGCACTGGGAAGACACATCTTGCGATTGGTTTAGGACGGGAAGCCTGTCGTAAAGGAAAGGAGGTGCGGTTTTTTCGTGTTTCGGAGCTCGTAGAGCAACTCACCAAAGCATGGCGTGATGGAAAGCTGAGTAGCTTCCACGCACGTCTCGATTCTGCGGACCTGATCGTCTTAGATGAAATGGGCTATCTTCCATTATCCAAAGAGTCAGCAGAGCTCCTTTTCCATCTCATAACAGACTGGTACGAAAAGAAAAGCATCATCATCACTTCAAATCTAGAATTCAGTCAATGGAATCGTGTTTTCGCAGATCCAAGATTGACGTCAGCACTCGTCGATCGCGTGATCCATCATGCGCACATTTTAACCTTCACGGGTGACAGTTATCGTGTCACTCACGCATTATCAAGAAATTGAATGCCTGGCAAAGTTCTGTACTTTTTTCTGCAATTCACTGCACAAACCTATTGCAAAATACACTCGTGCAAGAGCATTCCATTTTGCTTTATCCATAACAATGGAATGACAATATCAAATTTCCAGAATCAAGTAAGGATATTCTTCATTGAGATGATGGTAATCAAGCGGTAATCACCGATGGAACAGCAGCACGAGGTGACACTAGTTCATCTAGACATCATGAAGCATTTGGAGAAAATTTGTCTTCTTGAGACATGATTGAATCATCACTTCGTCAAAAGTAATTTTTTTTAATTGTTTGCGGTATGTTGCTTTTAAGTCAGGAAGGAATTGCAGGTCGATTTCGTCCTCGATGCGCTCGAGGACGGCGTCTCGCACGAGAGCGGAAGTAGTCATGTTCTTTGCTTTCATACATTCTTTAATGAGGTATATTTCCTTATTCTAGCTGAATAGCAATCATGTTCATCAGCTCCATTATCATTCATTAGAGTACTAGCGCTCATCACTTGTTACGCCTTCCGTTGCATCATCTTGGAGGAGATCTTCTTCGAGATGAAACGGTCGACTGACTGTGCTTGTTCGTGAACGATCATTAATATAGGTCACCGAACTCGATTTCGACGACAACGTTCGTCTGACTATCATCAGACAGGTCTTCACCATCAATCGTAATCTTTTTATATCCCGTGAAAGAATTCTTCACAGTCTTCGTTTTTGATTCCGTTGAGGGATCAGAATCAGTTTTTGGCGTGATTTTACTAGCGCCAGCTATTTTTTCTGGTTGGTGATCGGAGTCATTCTTCTTATCAGTCTTTTACGTAAAAGCGTCATCCTGTTTGTATCGCTTTTTCTATCGAATCTTGTGCACCCCACCATACATAGGACGGCGAGGAAACACGTTGTGTAAGTGATATTAATATTGGTCTTCTTTTTTTCATTCAGTATACCGAAATCTTTAAACATAAGAAAACCCTTAAAAAGGGTTTTCTGCGAGTTCCTACCACTCTGTTTTCAGTTCAATTAAAGGTATTTAGCATGGTGTTTTGAATTGAATAAGCATGAAGTTCTCTGTTTTTTATTAAAGATTAGTATGTTTTATGAGAATGGTAATGCAATTAATGTAATGATTAAAGTAATAATCATAAAAGTAAGATTAATCAAGAGATTAATTGTAAGCCCAATTTTTTGTTTTATAGTTGTTTTAAACATTGCTACTAAAGAAAGCAAAACAAAAAATGCGCTTAGAAAGATTGAAAACATAACAGGGTTTATTGAAAAATTGTCTAAAAAGAATGAATGAAAATCCTTGTTGAAAAATGAGTTGTAGATAAAGAAAAATACCAAGATTGTTGCTAAATATAAAGTAAAAATACTTTTTTTCATTTCTGTCCTCCTCTTACAAATATTTAAAAATAGATATACTCCTTTTGTAAAAAACAGTATTTCTATTAATAATTTTATCCTATAGCATATACCAATGAAAGGGGAGCTTAAATTGAAAAAAAGTATTTTAATATCGTCTTTAGCTTTGTTAGCTATTACAGTAAGTTCGTATTCAAGTGTTAAAGCTGAAGAAGCAGAATCTGCTGAAGGAACGGTAAGTGCTTACGGTGTAGTAAATCCGGGAGGGAACGTGACTTCTTCATTTTCATCGATCATGTTAAAAAATGCTGCAAGAGCTTATCAATATAAGATTGCAGATATAACTTTTCCTGTTGGAACGGGTCGTTTTTTTGCTAGCAAAGTAAAGAGTAGAGGACCATGGGATTACAAGCATGCTTATGGAGCGACCGAAAGATACGTTTTCGGTGGTCGCACAATGAAAGGCGAAGATTTAGGGAATATGCATTATGGTTATGTAGGGAAATTTGCAGGCTTTACTACTACTCAATTGAAAACTGCTGCAGGTGCTGTACAAATCTTTAGTGAAACTGCCAAAATTAAATGGTACAAATCATATTTTGATGATCCTAATGATCAGACAAGTATAATTAGAGGAATCAATTACTATAATAACAAAAACTTACCTACAAAATCCTCAAGTTCAAACATGCAAGTTCAAGCATTCATGGTTAAGGGAGATGACTCTAATTCGATGAAGCTTGCATCCCTTAATAATATTGAAGAAAATAGTGGGACATCAGAGGGGTCTGCATTTCCAAACGGAATGACTGAAAGTCAATTTTTAGGTCAGCTATCGTTAAAGGAGAGAACAAGTATCATAAAAGAAGCGAAAGAGACGGCTGAAGAAATTCTAGATGACCCGTCTTACGATTCTGAATTAGAAGATCTCGGGATAAAAAATTAATAATTATGCCCGAAGGAAAAGAGAGAAAACCAATTAGGTATTCTCTCTTTATGCTTAAAATCAGAATTCAATTAAGCGAAGATAGAATAGATTTTTTTAAATAGATATACTTTGTCAATTTAGTAAGTCAGGAGCGATGTCGCAATTCTTGGAAAAGTGAAGTCGGGATGTTCATTTGTTCGAGTAAACTTGATTGATGTTGAGGGAAACGAATCAGATAGTCTACCATTTCTTTAGTGATGGATTGAGTGAATCGCTCCGTGATGGTACGATCGCGAAGCTGTGTTAGCGCGATAATAAAGCTCAAAATATCGCTTTGACCATAACGATGTTTTTGGTACGCGGAGCGAGATAGATTGAACGCAGCATGTGTAGGACCAAATGTCAGTTTTTTCTTGACGCGATGATTATACACGCGTCCTCCATGTGCTGCCCAGTTGCGATAGGCGACGAGTATATCAAATATCTCTGCAAAACTTTGTTTCGTCTGTTCCGTGATCAGCTCCGGATTCAAACCGGTTGCACGCGCAATGATTTTCGTCTTCGAAGAAGGTAGCATGAGCTTGAATAGATATTGCAGGTTGCCGAAGCTCAGTCCTTTAACGAGAATCCAAGGTGGAAGATCGCGGTAGTTCTCGCGATAGTATTTCATCGGTTGATGTGATGATTGATACACTTCATCAAAAAATTGAAGCAACAACTCCCGTTCATAGTATCCTTTAAAGCGCCCATGCATAATTTTTTTCCCTTGATTATAGTTGTGTTTTTGCTGGTATGTATCTCTTTTATGTCCATGTTCTTCGGCTAAAACATAGGCGATGACGGAGCGTAGGAGGTTCTCAGCACTCAATGTAGCAGCTAACATCTCGAAACGCAAAGCATTATCAAATTCGTAGAGGTAATAGAGTTCGGAAAACGTCGTGCCGGACAGGAACTGCTCTTCTTTTTGATCCACTTCGATAAAAAGATCTTTATACCCATTGATGATTTCATAATAGCTCGTCCGAATGAGTGACTCTTCTGCAAAAACGGGATCATCGATGATGAGACCACGTTGTTGTAGTAGTTTCAATTGATCAGTAATTGAGGTAAAAACCTTCTCGGCTTTCGGCATAGTTCGGCTCCTTGAAGTGACAGAGTATATTTCAGTTAAAGTAGGGTTGATATGATAAACGGTCCCTCACCAAAAGGTAAGAGACCGTTGTTGGCTGGATCATCCAGCCTGCTCATTTATTAACTTAAGTATAGGATACGATAGACAGCGTGTCAAATCCTTCAAAAGACTAGGTTGATGCATCAATTTGTTTCATGGCACTCGTGCTTACTTCAGTTTAATCACTTTTCATCAAAACTCATATATTTATTCTTCGGTATATCGCGAGAACAATATAAAGAATATAGACAAAAGAAAAGTTTTATACAGTCCTGTCGCTGTATTCTTGTGTATTGCAAACTCCCGTGTAAAGCATGGTGTCTTTTAAAGCCATAATGTCCTTTATTACTATTCATCAACGAATACGCATGTAAAGCGTATGAAATAAAGAGAAGTTCCAAAGCGTTACGCTCTCCTGAGTTTAGAGTTTCCTTGATTTTCTTATGTGCTTTTTTTATATCATCTTTATCTTTTTTTTCTAGTGACTTGATATGTTTGTTAGGTGAAATCTTTACCTCTCCATCAATACTTGTGTACCAATGTGAAACGAACGAATCGATTACAGGATATAAAGTTATAAAACTTATAGCATAATCTTCTCTTAAATAAGCATTATATGATTGTTTTAATAGAATCGTCGTGTCTCCGAAACAAGAATTATCTGATATCAATTCAGCAACCTTTTCATCATAGTGTATTTCCATTCATTTTATAATCCACTTTGAATTTAAGACATCTGGTATTTCAGGTAGTGTCATGTCATCGAGCATATTTATATTCAGAAAGAGATTATGTTTTGCTGCTATCTCGGCTTGCTTACCGAGATAGCCATAAGAATCAATAAAAGTCTGTTCAAGAAGTTCTAAGTCTATTTGATCAAGAAACTTTTGTATAATTCTAGTAGCTTCACGTATTTGATGTAGTTGAATCTCAGCAATCTTTGAGAGGGAATCTTGCACTTCTTTAATGTTAGAGCGAAACTTGTTTGATAATTCTTTATTAATCATACTTTCTTCATCTCCTAGACTATAGATTCCCTAGTTTCTTTGCCAATACCGATGATAGACAAATATAAAACCTAGGCAATTGTAGATGGTATTAAATCTTTGAATTACATAATATATTGAAAATTACAAATCAATTTGCATAAAAGTATAGTCTTTAGCGATATTATATAAGATCATACGTTCTTATTGTAGTGCTCATTTCTTTCGTATTCAATCTACTTCTCGACACCTCATCAATTTCATTGTTCCGGGGAGATAAAAAAGGCAGCGACGAGTACCTCGTCACTGCTTCAGTATGTTTCAGCTATTCGATTGGACTAAAGATTCATTCTCCGACCATGCCATCATGGTCGTTGTCCCGCATATATTGGTACAGCCAGTGCTTCTCCGTGATTGGCATCGCGAAGCCGGCATCCTTCGCCTCCTGGATCGTCACTTGACCATTCCCATCGGTATCGATGCGCGAGACATCCTTGGTCGCTGTACCAGAAGCTGATTTCGCTACCGGTTCTTGTTTCGTATTCTTCTTCGTCAGACCGAGTGCCGCATTCGTCTCGTCCGGATTGCCGTTCTTGAACCGGTCGACGACGGTGTTTCCACGGACCGTATAGGTATACTGATACGCGGATGGAATCATCGTAGACGCATCCGGATAGGTGATCTGCGCTTCGAAGTTTGTCGCACCACCCGCCTTGCGGATGACGTCCTCCATGTACGCCTGATCACCATGACGGTTCAAAGTACTATCCTGTGGAGTGATGTTGTAGGCGTTCGAGACGCCACCGGTATAGGATATTCTTTTAAGAGATAAAACCTTTTATCTGTTGATACACCTCAATTTGAGCGATGAACAAAACTAAATGATGAACAAAACTTAAAATTCCTACACTTTTATCGTAGGGTTAGTGTAAGAAAGATGCGTATTTACAACCTTAATGAATCCAAGAAATACTATTTAAGCAAGATTTCTAGGATTTTCGTTTGCGTCCAAACTTTTATTTGGGAACGTTATTTTGAATGATTTTGCATACTTTATAAATCTTTAATGAACTAAGGTATCTTGAATTTTGAGGCGCTTCTTCAACAATGGCGCTTCTTATATGTAATAAGGACGCTGGTTCATATGTCAGAATAGCGCCCTTTAACAGAATCATTTTCTAAGAAACAATACAAACTTAGATTCTGGAACATCCCTATCAAAATAAATTCAAGGTAAATTTATTTTGACAAAAAACCGTCCGGACGGTATAATAATCTCATGGAATAACAAAAGGAGGGTAATCATGTCAGCAAAAGGACAGGACAAAAGAGCGCATCTGCTAAATGCTGCAATAGAACTCTTAGGTTCAAACGATTTTGATACTTTGACATTAGAAGCAGTCGCAAAGCAAGCCAATGTTAGCAAAGGTGGTTTATTGTATCATTTCCCCTCAAAAGAAGCATTATATGCTGGAATAACTGAACTAATTTTTCAAGACTTTGTATACCGATTTAATGAATTAGCTGAGAATGATCCTATAGAAAAAGGAAAATGGACTCGCGCCTTAATACATGCATACACTGATGATTTAAACAATTCTCAAGTTCTAAATATAGCATCTCATTCTTTTTCGAAATTGAACCATACTGTTACAGAAAACATCCTCGTCCACTTCGAGTATATTCAATCAAAAATTGATGAGGATGGTATTGACTCTGTACTAGCAACAACAATTCGGCTTACCCTCGATGGTCTTTATTATTCCGAGTTCTTTAAGTTGGGACAAATCAATTTTGACTTACGAGAAAAAATCATCGAAAAATTAATTGAATCTACAACCTAGGAGGATATCACATGAATCCATATGTATTATTAATTGGCTCAATCTTATTTGAAGTATTCGGAAGTTCTATGATGAAGGCATCAAATGGCTTTAAGAAATTAGTCCCTACAGTTGGTTTAGTAATAGGTATGGGGAGTGCTTTTTACCTTCTCTCCAAAGCATTAGAACACATTCCGTTAGGAACTGCTTATGCAATATGGTCTGGTGCAGGAACTGCTCTTACTGCGATTGTTGGTATTCTTGTTTGGAAAGAAAAGTTTAATCTAAAAATATTACTTGGCTTACTAATCATTATAGCTGGTGTTGTGGTACTTAAATTGTCTCATTAAAGGAAGGTTGATGGATTATGAAAGGGTATGTTGCATTAGGAATTGCGATTATTGGTGAAATATTCGGAACATCTATGTTGAAATTATCTGAAGGATTTACGAATATATACCCCACAATTGGAGTAGCAATTGGCTTCTTCATAGCGTTCTATACATTATCATTGTCTTTAAAAACTTTGCCTTTAAGTTTAGCTTACGCAATCTGGTCAGGTGTAGGAACAGCTCTGACAGCTTTAATAGGTGTTTTGGTGTGGAATGAACCATTTAACATTCTTACATTTATTGGTTTAGTTATGATTATCGGTGGAGTAATTATACTTAATCAAAGATCTGCTGACACGAAAACAAGCACTTCTCATTAATTAAATGGTATGAGCTCCTTATTGGTATGAGAACATCTTACTTCTTAGAGGGGCAGCATCAGGATTATACGGATTTACAATGATAAAGCAGGAAACCTTGTACAATAAGGTTTAATCTATTGAGATATAATCGAAATTACGTCAAATAAAGCTATTTAGTGTTTTGTATGACTTGTCTCAAAATTCTTATCGTTGTATATGCTTTATTTTTATCAACACAAACAGCTTAACGTTGTAAATACGCATTTACGGGAAGCTACCCCAAAATAGACATCATTCATTCAAATATTACAAAGTTCCTCCTGAATCTGTTACAAATCAGGAGGTTTTTTTATAATAAACCTTTTCGGGAAATCAAGACTAAAATGAAGAAATTATAGAATAAAAAAGGCTTCCTACTATGTTTATATGAACACAAAGTAGAAAGCCAGTTTATGTTGTTCGACAATTGCGCCATTCGCTTTGAGTTCTACTCAAGTTAGAACAACAATAGTTGTAATGTGAAGTTATTAAATCATATGTAGTTAATTGATAAGCGATTACCTTTGTACGGCAATAGCGCTTTGATTGTTGAATAACGAAAACGTCCCCGAAGCGAGCTTGAAGTGAACCCTAAAAGTACTTTATTTTATGACTTTTGATAGACTTTTGTTTATTTGAATAAATCCTCAAATTCATCGTCAATTTCTTTAAATTTCTTTTCCACATCTATGACATTTTCCTTCAAATCAAAATTTTTCCGACTTAGAAGAGTAGTGCTATGTAATGTCATCGATTCGTATTTTTCTTGATAGAATGCAGCCTGCTTTTTCAGGGCATCGATTTCCTCTTTTAAAGAGGCTATTTCTTTCTCCTTAATATTTAGGCTATTTTCTAATTCCGTTGTCTTTAACACTTGTTCAAAAGTAGTTTGATATGCGTCAAGGACTTGTTGAACCCTTGTGATTAGTAGGTTTTTATTTTTATAATTAGAATTTACTAAATCCTCAGCCGAAGGAATTTTTACATTCTCTTTCATTAAACCTACGATTGCTATAGGGGTTTTGTTAAGCTTTTCAATGTCTTCTCGAATCTGTTTATTATTTCTCCATACGTACCGAGGAAACTTTGTTTCGCGCCCTAAATCTGCGAGAGTAATTAATTTCCCACTTTTTTTGTTTGCGTATTCGAATAAAACGGATCTTAGTTCCTCATATGAATATTTTTGCGGTCTGCCACCCTTAGACTTTTCTGTTGTCATCTTGTACCTCCATTTTTTTGGCTAGATGCGCCTCTAACATTGCTTTTCTATTTAATAAAATTGCGAGATTTGCGCTGTTTCGTTCAAGGTCTTTAGAGTTTTTTTCGTTATTATCGAATTCTGACTCCTTTTTCCTATAAGCTGATCGGTAATACTTTTTGATGAAATTTAATTTGATTTGTATTTCATCTTGAATTTTTGTAATTTTGTTTGCCAATTCAGATTGTTCTAGAGTGGTCAAATTAGATAAATCTATATGAATCTTATTACAAAAGATACAATCATCTTCGAAACATTCGTACGGAAAGTTTTTTGATTGGCAGTAACCATAATCTATTTTCTTTTCTTTAGAGTAGTCAGAATTCCAATAAGAGAGTATCTGCTTTTGACGAAATGTAAAATGATCGAATCCTGAAGTATTTAGGTTTGTCATACTTCGCTGGATATCCTTAGCTAGTAAATTAGAATAAGACCTTTGAAAATCATCAATATGAGATGCATATGCGGATTGAGTTTCAATCTTAGTATGACCTGCCATTTGGGCGATTGTTAATTCACTGAATCCTTGCATCATCATTGAACAAATAGCGAAATGGCGTGTATCCATTAGACTAAGGCGAGTAATGGTTTTGTGTGGATTTTCTAAATCTAATTCGTCTCTTGAATTTACAACATTAATGCCCATACCGTCTTGTATCACTTCATTGAAAAATGAAACCAATAGCTTTGACATTAAATCGGTTGTTCGATGGTCGTTATATTTTTTTGTTACTCCTTTATTTATGAAGCTGCTATACTTAGGCTTTGTTAAATGTTCATAATGGTGAGAAAGATGGAACAGATATTCTTCGTTCTCACTATTAGTTTCCTTTTTATAATCTTCAATAATTTCGAATATTTCCTTGTTTATCTGAATTTCCTTAGGTATGGAGACGTGATGCTTTCCTTTTTCTTTTTTGGAAGGCGATAGCTTTCTTTTCCCTTTGGTAAGGTAATATTTTTCTTCTTTCGCATCATACCGTATATCGTTATTTTTTATTTTAACGAGTTCTATTGGGCGAATAGGGAGGATTGTCGATACTTTCCACCAAATAAAAATTGGGTAATATTTCGAACGCATATTATTTGTTGCTTTGTTCATGAAATCGTTAATTAAAAAATCAAAACGGACAAATTCTTCATAAGTAGGTATCTCTCTGACTATATCCCAATCAGCGCCCTGTATGGATTCAAATAAAGGGATATAATCAGCTGCGTCGTTTATAGGATTAAAGTACAAGAATCCTAAGTTATAGTTTCTGTATGTACTTAAATTAATTTTTAATGACTCCTTTTCTAACTTCCATTCCTCGAATTCCACTAGTTTTCGTTTGTCATAACAACTTGTTAATTTAATGATGTTTAAAATGTTGCCAAACCCCTCAAAAATGCTATCCGGGGATATATTTCGATCATATAGTTGTACTATTACGTAGCATTTTAAAGATAAATAAAGCTCTTTATCATATTCTATTTCAGTAAAATCAAGACTCCTATAATATTCGCGTCCCATTACGTTCCATTGATGGTCAAGAAATTCGGAAGGGGATTTAATAATCCCATCGTCTTGTAAAAGCTCGAATTTTTCTTGATACTGAATTAACTCATCTTCGTTGTACTTGAGATACTTTTTTTCTGCAACTGAGTTGGAAGTCTTTTCGTAAATAAGTAATCCTTTATCTCCATTTCCTACTTTTAAATTTTTTACAGCCATCAATTATTCGCCTCGTTTATAGTTAAAAATTTTGTGACATTTAATTCTCTAATATTTACTTGCAACAAGTCTAAATCTATGAAACTGCGAATATAATTCGTATCAAATTGATCATACATTCTTTTGAAATCCATTAGGATATACAAAAGCGATTTAATCATGTGTGTATATTTGATACGTGTGATACGTTCGTCTTGATTTGTTTTTTTTAATCGTTCAATCAAAGAAAATATTTTCACATTCACAATATCTAAAATATAATTTGTATCGATGCGATTTTTGCAACCGAGACATGGCATTTCTAGATTATATTCAACCTCTTTTTTAAACGGACAATTTTCTAATCCTACGAGACATTGTGAATGGTCTAGCAATGAAGGGGAGCGTAATCTGGAAATCTCCTTTAGTTTGTCTTTTAACTCTTGTTTTGGAATTTTCATGAGGTCTTTTAATAATGCAATTGATTGCTCGTGCCTAGTGACAGCGAATTTTGATAATTCGTTTATCATTACAGGTGAATATTCTTTATTGATATTTGTTATGGCTGCTGTCATTTCTCCTAAGCTCATCGGTTCATTTTCATTTATGGCGTCTATCATAACTTTTACTTGCCATCCAAAAATCCCTCTATCGAAGGCGTGACGAGCCATTTCTTCAACATCTACATCAGTATTTCGCGTAACTAGATATACCTGAGTGATAGAGTTAGGCATTGAAATATTATGAGTATGAGAACGAGAAAAACCACTTAGCCAATAAGCCAATGCACCTTTACCGTTTTTTACCGCTGTTTCCCAACCGTAAGTCATTAACGATTTGTTACTCATTTTACTTTTGAATTTTGGCAAATCTTCTCCAAAGAAATCTTTAATATTGTTGTCGCTTATATTTTCAACTAAAAATTTGCTATTTGCGTTTTCATTTTTACGGTGTAGTTCACTAAGAATGAAGGCTAATGCTGTAGGCATTTCAAAAATAAAAGGGACAACGTATACGGATTTTTGTTTGTTCTTTCTTGATAAATATTCTTGCATACTTCTACTGACTGTTTTTAATATATTTTGAGCATCTTCTAATTTAAATGTGTGTTCATTGAACCATTCAAAGTCATCAATGCCCACTATATCAAGTGATATCGATTTAAATGAAATCATATCTGAGCGTCTCCATGCCAATGAAAAATGTAACAAGCAGAATAGCCATGTATTAGCATACTCTCTGTTTTCAACTGCATTTTCGAAATGTTTGTCCACATCTAAAACATGAAGGATTAATAATTTCCACTCTTCTTTGGTATACGCTTCATCACCAACCCCATTTAAGGTCTTTTTAAAAACATAATCGCCACTAAAAGCACAATCAACTTTCTCTTTGCAATAGTCAAGAAATTGGATAACTCTACGAGTTTGATTTTTAGGAAGTGATTCGAAAAGTTGTTTTAATTCTAAATCTGAATATTCCATTAATTCTTTAGTTAGTTGAGTTGCTAAAACCTCTAAAACACGTAAATAATGAAGCGTGAGTTTTTTGAGTGGCTGTGTGCTTTTCTCTATTTTTTTTCTAGACCATCTATTATATAAATCCACTGTAAGGTTTATATTGGCTTTGTTCTTAAAGTATGTAATACTGTCTTCAAAAAATTGATGATAGTTAGTTTCTACACTATGGATATAATGATTATGCTTAATTTGTATTGCAGCATAACTATTTATAAGTTCATCAGCACTTTCTCTTTTGATGTAAAAATCTTTTTTATTATTTGGAAGAAGAATATAGTCGTCAGAATTAAAAGATTTCCTTATAACATGCAAAGATGTGTTCATCTCCAATGCTAATTGCTCAATTGGGATCAGTCCACGTCTCTTATACTCATCTAAGTAAGCAAGATGCGTTCTAACACCCCTATCTTTCGCTGTAAATGATTTTATATGTTTCTTACTCCATAACATTTGCATCACTTCTAAAGGCATATTTAAATATATAGAAGCCTCTTCGACATAGACTAATCCTTTTTTGTAGTCCTCCCAATCTTCAATTTTAATTTGGTAGCTTTGAGCTTCTTTATATACAAGTTTTGATAAAAATGGGTCATTGAATATAAAGTCAACTAAAATATGTCTATCTGTTGATACATTTAATTCTTCTTTAATTAATTGGACTAGGCTAACTGCGCTTGTTTTACTGTTTAAAAATATTTCAACTTCTTTTTTTGAAAAGTATAGAAATCCTTCAAAAAGCCAGACATCCTCGAATACTCCTGTCTCTTGTAAAATCTTTAGTGTTTTGTCTGATACATTTAGCATACTTTTAACTTCGGCTTTTTTGTAATAATCATTTGAAAGTTTAGCTTGCAAGCATAGTTGCTGCTCAACATAGTTTGCATGAATCAAATATTTGATTTGTCCGCCAGAAGAAAGTTCCACTTTCAAAAATGAATCGGGTATTAACCCTGTTCGTGCAAGTTTTCGTAAATTCGAATCACTTCTATTGATTAATTTAGCTACTTCTTCGGGTTTATACCATACTGTCACCTTTAATCTCCCTTTTTTCGATTTCGACTGTTTAATTTTAGTTCAGAAATAATCACTTCCTTTACTTCTAATAAATCCATATACATATCATCGTAGTTACCCTTTAGAAGTCTAAGCATCTTATCTGTATTGTTTAGATACGTAATACTGCTCATGGGGTTGTCATCTCCACGCGCTGTCATCACTTGAAGTACATTAGTTGCTTCTGCTGCAATCAAATTCGAGAAGATTCCACGTCCGATGTGAGAAGACCACTTAGCGCTACTTAATTCCAAGCCGTATGTTCTAAGTAAAGGATCTTTAGAATTTATCAATAAATTTAAGAATATATTTTTCAATTTTCTAAACTCCCGTTGATATGTAAATTTCTCCATTGCTTTTCCATCTCTGTTGGAAAAGAGAGCGTTGCTACCGTCGGTAGGTAAATAATTATTAATATGCGTTTTATATAGAAGTTGTAATAACTCGCCATTAAAAGGGAAAATACCTTGCCTTCTTCGTTTTTTTACGGTTCCTTTTCCCTTGATATCCTTTAGTTCGGGTCTGAAATTACGATTTTGTATTTTTATTTGAAATCCATATAATCCGAATTCTCCTGATGGAGTAATACCTGTCCTAGCGATATTTACAACCTCGCCAGCACGTAAGCCCCCGAAACACTGAAATGCCACACCAAGAGCTATTCTAGGTGTATATGACATTGCGGTGTGTATGAAGGGAATAATTAATTCACGAGGAAGGTCATGGATAAGAAATGCTTCTTCCTCATCTTTTGGATAGTTCACGTTGATAAAAGGGCTTTCTGGCTTCCTGTTGACTTCTAAAACATCATACTTGTATTCTATGAAATCGAAATCATTTATCGTTATATGCTTTAAAATATTTTTTTTGGCTAGGAAGTAGTATAAACGAGTAAGATTCCATTCACATCTTTTGACTGTTTCTTTTTTCACTGGAGCGTTATTTCGTCCTATTAAACCATACATATTCAAATAATCCACTCCATGTTCAAAAAGAAGGCCTTTTACGCTTGATAACTTATACTTTGCTTGATTTTCTATAAACACAAAATTTAGGAAGTTCACAATAGAGTTAGCAACTTGTTCTTGTGTTTTAATACTAGGAATACCACCTTTTTTTAATGGCATATGAATGAATTCAGAAATAGGGTGGACAACACTTACTGCACATCCGTTTTTCTTCTGCTCCAACATAATCATCATCTTATCGACAGTATGATTTTTACCATTAGGTAAAGTTTCAGTTGCTGATACTCTTTTACAGTAGTACCTATAAACACCCAATCTTTTATTTATTCCCACAACATTGCTATGGTTTTGACTGTTTGAAACTTTGTTCATTTATCTTCCCACCTACAATATATTTTCTCCTTTAGCTGTTAAAATCTTCATACGTTTTCTAAAACATGACCTGCTACAAAAATCTGTATCATTCTAAAAATTACTAACGAAATTTGCTATTCGCCTACATAACCATCTCCATCACGATCATCCATGTATTGATATAACCAATGATCTTTTGTTATTGGCATTTTGAAGCCAGCTGATTTAGCTTCTTTAATTGTTACCTGCCCATCATTATTTGTATCAATGCTAGAAATATCTTTATCATCATTAGAATTATTTGAGTCTATTGATTTATTTTCAGTTAAACCTAAAGATTTATTTGTTTCATCAGGATTGCCATTGTCAAATTCATCAACAATCTTATTACCTTTTATTGTGTAAGTGTACTTATAATGAGAAGGGATTTGAGTTTCAGTATTTGGATATGTAATAATTGCTTCAAAATCTGTAGCTCCACCTGCTTTACGAATCGCATCTTCCATGTAAGCTTGGTCGCCATGCCTATTTAATGAGCTATTTTGAGCAGTAATATTAAAAGCACTAGATACACCGCCCATGCTGTCAGCGATAACATGTCCTTCATCTAAGTCACTTCTTTCTACTCCAGGCACTTTTGCTTCATCTTTACAGTATCTTCCCGATGATGTAACCGGTTCAGTACGGTCATCTTGTAAAATAATTTTATCAGCAATAACTTTCACTAATTGACCATACTCGTTCGTAAATGCCCAATATTCTCGATCAACAAAACCTATGTCTACCACAACATTAGCTTCACGATGTCCGGATAAATCACAAGCATCCACTTCGATTAATTTGTAGCCTTTGAACAGTTCATCTTTTGATTGAGTTGATGTAACTTCTACTACTGATTCAGCAGCAGTTGTATTAATTGTTGTTACTTCTTGTAAATTTGTTTCGCCATTTGTAATAGACGCATCTTCTACATTCGTACACCCAACCATAAAGATGGTCATTAAAGGGGCGATTAAATAATTCATTTTCTTTTTCATTTTAAGACTCCTAGTAATAGTTATTACAATTTTTGTTAAAAAGATAGATTTATTGTACATTACATTTTTGTTCATCGTCTACTATTTTTGAACAAAAAATAACCTTCCACAATAATTGATGTGAAAGGTTTTTAGATAAAATATATTAAGGTTTACAAGTTTTGTTCAAAAAGTGTCCTATACCCACCGAGCGAGTCGGCGATGGTATTTCAGTCTATCTACACCGTGTTGAGAGCATTGGAGAAGGGACGAATTTTACGGTTAATTCTATAGGTGGAGACTTGAAAGTAAAAACGATTCTTGGTGTAGATGAAGTAAACTCGTATACATTTTTGGGTGAGGAGGGCGATGTATTGGAGACTCAAGCAGATGTGCAATTAAAGATCATTAAATAATCTTTTGATTACGAATTAACGTATACTCAGATTAAGTAGCACCTAACAAACAATAAAGAACTCAGTAAATGAGAACCCTATTTTTTTGACTTTTATTCTAAAAAGAGAATTTAATATAAACATTATAAGAATTGAAGAGAGTGTTTAAAAGACTTTTGAAAGTCTTTTAAATGGTGTATACTAAAGGAAATAAGAGGAGGGCATGATGATGGGAATGAGAATACTTGATATTCCAACCGCTTCTATATCTGACGTGAAACGATCTCCTATGGAAACATTTCAAAGAGCAGATCGTGAAGCAGCCGGTGTATATGTCTTTAATCGTGAAAAAGTTGCGGGTGTCATGTTGACGCAACAGCAATACGAATCACTCAATAAAGAAATTGAAGAATTGTACAGTCGATTAGATGATTTGACTGTTGAGATGCGACTATCTAACAAAAATGTCCGCACCTATACCGATTCAGAAGTCCGTGGAGAACAAGAAACTCATTCAACGACTATTGATGAAATGGACGGGTGGGAATGATCATTGTATCAGCTTGAGTGGACGCAGTATTCGAAAGAAGATTACGATAACCTCGATGGTAGTCAAAAGATATTCGTAGACAAAGCGTTGAACCGAATCGTTTCTATAGGAATGGCAGCAGGACAGCCACTCAGTGGAAACTTGTCGCATTGCAATAAGTTGAAAAATAGAAAAATGGGATTACGCGTTGTTTTTAGAGAAATCGACGGTAAACTCCAAATCATTCAAATTGTAGCGATTGGTAAACGTGATAAAGATGAGATTTATAAGATGGCTGAACAGCGATTAGATTGATGATTAAGAAAAGGATCAACGCGCAGATACTCGAAGATATCTATACGTTGATCCTTTTTGTCGTGCTTTTGAAAAGTATGACCGAACTTTATTATCTTTTTATGCATAAAAGGACTATTAAAAACACATTGATAAAAAGATGAGTTTATAGCCTTTGATATTGTAATTTATCCACTAGATTCACTTATGTGAAAGAATAATCATTATTGTACACATAACGGTACTTTTACGAACATATTAAAACATTTAAATAGGAACTAAAATATATATTTACTTTTCGGAATAAATAAAAAATATGAGATGTAATTAAAGGAAGGAATGTTCTATGAAAGGTGAAGTTAAAAATGAGTATTTCTATGTATCGAACAAAATTTCAAAGATTAAAAAAGGTATTGCTGAATTTGATAAAGATATCAGTAAAGAAGAAAGTAAGTAAATAATACTTTGTCAGCTATTAATATGAACTAAAAAAAGAAAAGATGATATCCGAGGACATCATCTTTTCTTTTTTTAGGTTACAAATAGTTCATGGGGTTGACACTATTCGCTGCAGAATAACTGCTGTATTTATAACTGTTTTTATGAATCTCAAAGTGCAAGTGATTTCCGAACGAGTTTCCTGTATTCCCAACTGTGCCAATCTTCATACCTTTAAAAACTGTCTGACCACTTTTTACCGAAAGACTATTCATATGTGCATAAACGGTTACGTATTTTTGATTCTGTAAATTATGTGAGATCATAACGTGTTTACCGTATGCACCGCTGTTCTTAGATGTAATGATTTTTCCACTAGCTGAAGCGTAGACGGGTGTGCCTTTTGCTGCAGCTAAATCAACGCCATTATGGAATGTATAACCGTAAGCACCATTAGATTTTCCGTATCCTTGGGTCAGCCGACCTTTTGTAGGAGAAGCAAAAAGAGAGTTATTATAAGATGTTTTTTTGGCAACGTGGTTCTTATATTTTTTTAGGTAAGAACTATAGATATACCGGGCTTTTCCTTTATAAAGTACTTTTGTCCAAGCTCCTTTTTTCCCTAAGTAAGAAAAGGTCTGGCCAGTGTTTGTGATACCGACAATTTTGTGATTGAGAGAAGGACCAGTCCGAACACGAAGATCGTCTGTCTTCACTTTTACATTATATGCACTACTTGCTTCGACTTTTGGACTATGCATCGAAAAAGTTGCTGTGAGTAAGACACTAGAAGCAATAAGTATTACCTTGTTTTTCATTAGTTGTACTCCTTTAAAGATAAAGATACAGTGACGAACGATTTGTTAAAAGGAGTATAGCATCACTATATTACAAAAAAGTATATCAAATTCATTTCAAAAATTGACAAGAGATTTAATCAAAAAATGCATAGTTCTTTCACAAATAAATTTTATGATAAAAATTAAACACATTTCTTTTTCTATAAATATTCTAAAAAATAGTTTTTTTTGTACGTAGGAGGAATTTGATGGAATTATCTTTTTTGTTAGCTTTTGGGGCAGGCTTTTTATCTTTCATTTCACCATGTTGTCTAGCTTTATATCCCGTTTTTTTATCTTACATTACAGGAGTTTCAGTGAGAGAGTTAAAAGAAAATGAAAAGTGGAACTGGAATGGGGTTCCTCATACATTAGTTTTCCTATTTGGATTTTCGAGCGTATTTTTAGTGATGGGTTTTTCAACGTCCTACTTGGCTGATTTTTTTATAGTGTATAAAGATGTTTTACGGATGAGCGGTGCGCTTATTTTATTCATCTTTGGTGTTATTCTAACTGGTCTATGGACTCCAACATTTTTACTTAAAGAGCGAAGATTGAACTTAGGAAAAAGAAAGCGTGGTTATATCGGAACGTTTTTGGTCGGAATCGGATCAGCCGCTGGATGGACTCCTTGTACAGGACCAATTCTCGCTGGAGTTATTGCTTTGATTGCCACAAATCCTGGCAATGGATTTTTATATATGCTCTTTTATGTTCTAGGTTTCTCCATTCCATTTTTCATAATGTCGTTTTTGGTCGGGAAATCAAGATACTTAATGAAGTATTCTTCAAAGGTTACAAAAATAGGTGGAGGGCTTATGATTTTATTAGGTATCATATTGTATTTCGATGGTCTAACGAAACTAACTACAATATTGATTGATTTTACAGGGTTTAGAGGGTTCTGACGCTCTATTTTCTATTTCAAGAGGAGATGAATCATACATGTTTCGTGAAAATGTCCTGATAACGGGAGTAGAGGAAAACTGGAAAGTGATGGAGAACATAAAACAACTTAAACCTTCAGGTATAGAGATTCATATTTCTTCAAAAGAAGGATGGGTTCGAAAGCTACTTCCTGATTTTAAATATTTTGATTCATTTTCAAAAAAAGAATCAGAAGAAGAGTATATTAGTGATCTCATTGAATATTGTACATTTCAAAAAATAGACTGGATTATTCCTTTAAGCGAACAAGAAGCATCTACGCTAGCGAAACACAAGTTAAAAATGAAAGAAAATAACGTAATGTTTATAACATCCTTTGACTGGGATAAAACAACACTTCAAGATTCATTTTCGGTTCAAGGTAATACCTTCACTTACTCTTTTGACCAAATAAAGAAGGCGCATGAAGATGTAAAAATGGGTAAAATTGATGCATATATCGATTATCGATCGGATGAAGTGATTTGTTGTTTTATGAGAGAAGAGTATGAACGGTACCAAGATACGGTGCTTTCATATGAGGTGTTTTCTAACTCGATTTTAAAGCAATGCGTAGCAATAATTGCTCAAAGGCTTAACATAAAGGGTTCTTTTTCTTTAGATTATCAACGTGATTCGAAGAATATGTATACGATTACAAAAATAGAATGCTTCATGACGGATTCTACTCGCGAAGCTATTTTAAGTGATTATGATTTCGCTAATTATTTATGGAGCAATATTCAAGGGATTGTCCTTTTAAAAGAATCAAATGATAAAAGTCCTTTTGTGTATCGCCTAAATGAAGAATACTTTTTTTTCTAAATCTCAAAAGTTTTTTATATGTAATCATCTTAAATGAGAAAGGTACCCTATGAATAAACTTTCATTTAAAATAACGCTATTTTATTTTTTCGGGATTCTCATGATTTTCATTCTCTCATCTGCTATCGTATACAACATTCTTGAACATCAACAAGTAGAAAGTGAACTGGAGAGCCTTCAAGAGAGAGGTAATAGTCATCGAGACGTTCTTTCCACTAACTTTGACAAACAAACTGTGGAACACGTCGTTTTAATGGAGGAAAAGGCGATGACTGATGTGATTATCTTAGACAAAAATAATCAAGTCGTCGACTCATCTAACGATGCCGAACGATTTTTGAATCCGGATTGGATTCAAAAAAAAGATGGAATCGTAGAAGGAAATTGGAGAAAAGGCAAATTTTTAGTGACGGCGAGTCCTATTGAAGATGGCGGTCAAATAATCATGTTAGAGCCGACGAAGTATATCCAGCATTTGATGGAGGAATTGAAACAACAAGTGATTTTTTCTCTATTCTTATTAGTACTTTTTCTATTAGTAAGTGTTTATTTTTTAAGTTATGTCATTATAAAACCACTTCTATCAATGAAAGAGGCGACTGTAAAGTTAAGTCAAGGCGAGGTACTGAAAATCAGAGAAGCTGAGAGAAGCGACGAAGTAGGGGACTTAGCACGAGCCATCACTAAGTTATCTATTGATTTACGCCATATTCAAAATACAAGAAAGCAATTTCTGACTTCGATCACACATGAGTTGCGTACGCCGATTACCTATATTAAGGGATATGCAGGACTTCTCCAAAAAGACGAATCGAGATTTGGAGACATCATCTATGAGGAGTCCGAAAGACTTCAAGAACTGATTGAAGACTTGTTTGAACTTGCTAGATTGGAAGAGCCACATTTTCAAATAGATCCTCAGATCACAGAGATGAATGATTTCTTAAAACAAATCAGTGAAAGGATAATTTTTAAATTTGAGGAGAAACAAGTGAAATTAATCCTTCAAATTAATAAAACACCCATCTATAAAGAGATAGACCAAGCTAGATTTGATCAGGTTCTCTTAAATTTACTCGATAACGCGCTGAAATATACACATGCGAACAAACGCGTATTTTTAAAACTAAATGAAAACGTTATTGAAGTTATAGATGAAGGTGGCGGCGTGGATGAAAAATCACTCCCGTATCTTTTTGATCGTTTTTATCGAGTAGATTCTTCGCGAAATCGCAAAACAGGAGGTACTGGACTCGGTTTAGCCATTACGAAAGAAATTGTTGAAGCACACAAAGGGACCATTGTAGCTATTAATGTAGAAAACGGGCTGAAGGTTGTCATTGACTTGAGGGGGATTCCAGGATGAGAACCATTGCTTTGGTAGATGATGAGAATCGAATGTTAGAACTACTCGAACTTTATCTGCAAGACAGTTATACCTGTATTAAACTGAACAGTGGAAGAGAGATTTTGAACTTGATTGATGTAGATGAGCCTGACTTAGTCATATTAGATGTGATGATGCCTTTAATGGATGGTTTTGAGACCTGTCAAAGGATAAGAGAAGTTTCAAATGTACCAATCATTTTATTGACAGCACTCGACGGAAAAGAAGAAATCGTAAGAGGATTGCAACTGGGAGCAGATGATTACATTGTGAAACCGTTCGACGAGGCGGAATTGAAGGCAAGAATTCAATCGATTTTTAGACGAACGACAGTTTCCTCAGGATCAAAAATCGAATCGTCGGGTCTAATCTTAAATGAAGACGCCCATGAGCTGTATTACGATAATCACTTGGTCAAAGTCACGCCAAAGGAATTTTCGTTACTAGCTAAATTATTAAAAAATCCAGAACGTGTCTATTCAAGAGAGGAACTGCTCTCAAGTTTATGGTTAGCAAATGAATGGACAGATGAACGAACCGTCGATTCTCATGTGCGAAACTTAAGAGAAAAGCTCAGGAAACTCGAATTCCCTATTGAAGACCACTTTCGGACAGTATGGGGAATTGGTTATAAGTGGGTCCCTTGAATAAATGAGAAAGAAGACAAGAGAGGAACGGTTAAAAAACCGTTCCTCTCTTGTCTATTGTTTATTCTGCAGACAGTTCGTCTTCAGTCACCCATTTATGATTTTTCACTTTTTCACCTGTAGTCGATTCAAAATCAATCATATACACCGTTGTTTGCTTAGCTGAATCGATGGTAGCCATAGCATCTTTCATTCCTTTCATATGATCCGCGTCCACTTTTACTTCATCGCCTACTTCATAAGGCGATGACTTGGCATCTACAATCTCTTCTTGAATAATCCATTTATGATCTGTGACACGTTTCCCGCCATTTGTAGGGTCATAAGAAATACTATAAGCAGTAGTATCATAAGCGCCTATAACTTTTGCTTCGGCCCCTTTCATATCTTCCATATGTGCTTCTTTGATCATCGCCATGTCGCCTACTTTAAATTTAGGGTCCTTAGCCTCTTGTAGTCCTTTCGGGACCTCTTTCGATCCAGACATGTCCATCGTCGAATGATCCATACCATCCATATTTTTGTCCATGCTTCCCGTTGATTTAGAATCATCACCATTGCTTCCACAAGCAGCAAGACCTAAAGAAAGTGAAGCAGCCATGGTTGTCATAAAAATCTTTTTCTTTAATTTCATAAAAAATTACCTCCAATTTTTTTATACTTTTCTTAGACTTTATCACACAAATTTGCAGAAACTTTGCAGAGAGTAGACAAGTAGCACATTGGAAAAAGAATATAAAATTGATTTGTATAAAGACATATTTTTTTCACAATCATTCTTTAAGTTGAAGATAATAATTGATTGAGAGGAATGATTAATGTGAAGAAAACATGGTTAATCGCAACTATCGGTATCTTTACTCTACTGATCATAGCGGGCGGTTCGTATTTACTTCTTACCCAAGGTACTATGTCAAATAACAAACAACACATGAAATCTATGATGAATGGAGGAAACAGCACTACAAATCAAAACATGATGGAAGGAATGGGGCATGGTGCGAGTGTCGATTTAAAATCAACTAAAGAAAAAGAGCGGCGATTAAACATCCCTAAGATGTTAAAAGCCGATCGTGAAACCAAAAATTCCATTCAATACACGATTGTCGCTAAAAAAGGGGAAACACAGTTCTTCCGAGATGGTAAAAAAACTAAAACTCTCGGGTATAACGGAAATTATTTAGGTCCTGTAGTGGAGTTGAAAAGAGGGAAAACGGTGACAATCCGTACGGTGAATCGCTTATCAGAAGAGACTACATTCCATTGGCACGGTCTGGTTGTACCATCATCCGTAGATGGCGGACCACATCAGATTGTGAAAGCTGGTGAGACGAAAGTAGTAAAGTTCAAAGTGAAGCAAAATGAATCGACATTGTGGTTTCATCCACATGCAATGGGTAAGACTGCTGAACAAGTATACGAGGGATTAGCAGGATTGTTATACGTAAAAGATGAAAAAACTAAAGAGACGATGCTACCTCGAAAATATGGTGAAAATGATATTCCATTAATTCTTCAAGATCGAAAAGTTAAGAACAGGACTGTCCTTGGATATGCTGATGTAGAAAAAACAGATGGTGCTTTAGGCGATACGCTCCTCGTAAACGGAACGATTAATCCGTATTTTAACGTTAAATATTCGCAACTTAGAGTCAGGTTGATAAATGGATCCAATGCACGGAACTATTCAGTGAAGTTATCTGACGGCTCATCCTTTAAAAAAATTGCTGATGACGGTGGTTACATGTCGAAAGCAAAAAATGTGAAAAAAATTGATTTGAGTCCAGGTGAACGTGTAGAGGTAGTGATAGACTTTTCAAAAAGAAAAATTGGTGAGACTGTTTCACTTGATACGAGTGGAGTAAGAATCGTTAACTTTAAGTTGAAGGATAAACAAGGGACGAACCGAAGTGCATTAGCATCGAAAAATGGATATGAAAAGCCGCTAAAGACCTTGACTACAGTGAATCAAAAGTTAACTTTGTTCGGAATGGGCAAAAATGTTGAAATTAATGGTGAAAAATTTGATAAGACGAGAATCGATATTCAGGCAAAATGAACTGCTCCCTGTCAAGTAGACAGGACAAATAATAAAAATCCTTTAAACGGCTTGCGCTCTGTATTCTAATGGAGCCAAGCCGTTTAATCGTTGTTGATATCGTTCTTCATTGTAGAAGTAAATATATTTCTGGATTGCGAGTCGGAGTTCGTCGAACTCCGCAAACTTATGTAGATAATAACTTTCGCACTTCAACGCTCCCCAAAAGGACTCCATCGGTCCGTTATCAATACATCTTCCAACCCGAGACATACTTTGTGTAATGCCTGCCACGCGTGTCATATGACGAAACGCATGAGAAGTATATTGAAATCCTCGATCACTATGAAGCAAGGGACGACTTCCGGATGCGCCCTGTAGGGCGTGTTCAAGAGTATCGAACACAAGCTGATTATTATTGGAATGCCCAAGAACGAAGGCACGGATGGATCCATCATATAGGTCCAGAATGGCGCTCAAATACGCCTTCTGAGAGGCGCCATACTTCAGTTCCGTGACATCCGTCACCCATTTTTGGTTCGGTCCTGCGGCGTTGAAATCACGGTTCAGAATGTTCTCTGCAGTCTGTTGAGGGCGATTACGAATATACAAAGGACGTTTCCGGCGTATGACGCAATGAATACCGGCGACATGCATCAGGCGACGGACACGCTTCGCGTTGACGTTTCTTCCGAAACGACGTTTCAGGTTCAATGTCATCCGTCGGTAGCCATAGATTCCGTTCACCGTAAGGTGGATCTCGTTCATCTCTTCGATGATTTTCATGTTCTCCGTCTCACGAGTCTGTGGTATACCAATCCGGCGTAACCACTTGTAGTAGGCAGCGCGCGAGACTCCAGCGAGGTGACACAGGGCGATGATCGGGTAACCAAATTGCTCTACCGATGATTGAATGGCTTCATATTTATCTTGAAGACGAATTTGACTTAACGTGACCTCCTCTCGATCTCCTCTAACTTTTTTAAGAAATCGTTCTCCATGCGTAGACGCTCATTTTCTTTCTCGAGTCGTTTCAGATCCAACGCCAAACGGTCTGTATCCGTCAATTCTTCTACTGGCTTCTGACGTCCGCGACGGTCCATCAGTGCGTCGATTCCGTCCTTCTCGAACTTTCTTACCCAGCTATAAATTTGTTGGTACGAGACCCGATGGGTCTTCATGATGCTTTGATAGTCTTTTCTGTTCTGTATACAGTCCATGACTGCCTGGACACGCTCTTCGAATGTAGTGGTTCTACCTTTAGTCATAGTGGATCGCTCCTTCAATGGTTTCCCTTGAGTACTATGACTAGTATACCTCTCTATCCACTTCGCAAGTAGGCTTCTATCCGAGATATCAAACCGTGCCGTAGCGCTAATAAGCGATTCCTTTTGGTCGAGTACTGCACGTATAGCCTTCATCTTCAGTTCTTCCGGATAACGCGTCCACTCTGTTCGATTACGAAGTGCCATGGAGCCGCCCGTACGATATTTTGTCCTCCATCTATTTAAGGTGGTGACTGAAAGCTCGAAGAGCGAGGCAATCGATTTGATCGAGTCGATTCGGTCTTCACACATCTTAATGATTCGTAGTTTTTCATCTGACGAAAACTTAGATTTAGTCATAGAAAAAGCTCCCTTCAAAAAAGTAGACAGTTTTTGTTATTTCAACTGTCTACTTTTTGGGGAGCATATCAAAAAAAGGAGAAACGGAAATTTGGGAAATCTATAATAAAAAGGACATGATGGGTGGAATGACTCATCCCTTCCACATTCATGGAGTCCAATTCAGGGTAATAGAGAGAAACGGACAGAAAGTGGATGAGCAAGAAACAGGTCTAAAAGACACTATCGCTATAAAACCGAACGAACGAGTTAAGATTCAGATGACTTTCAAAGAAAAAGGGGTATTTATGTACCATTGCCATATCCTTGAACATGAAGAAAACGGAATGATGGGTCAGTTGAAAGTAGACTAAAAATAGAGGGCTGTTTTCATCTTTTCTTCACAAACTAAGGAAATAGGCTTTGTGTAACCCAATAAAGATGAAAATGGAGGGATTTTAGAATGCATACTGGACAACAAGAAATCTTAGGTGCTCTACACAACTGTATAGTGACGTGTAATGAATGCTTTGATGCATGTTTGAGTGAACATCATGTTTCTTCGATGGTAGAGTGTATACGTTTAGACAGAGATTGTTCTGAAATTTGTAGTCTTCTAGTACAAGCTATTTCTCGAAATAGCAGCAATATCGATCTTCTTGCTAGAAGCTGTGTTGAAATTTGTGAAAGATGTGCCGATGAATGTTCGAAACATGATCATGAGCATTGTAAAAAGTGTGCTGAGGCTTGTAATGAATGTGCAACGGTCTGTCGTAAATTAATTGCTTAAAGTGCAGAATTAAAAATGAAGGAGCATCTAGAGCCGCCATGCCAAAAAAGTGTGAGCTGAAAATCAGATGCTCCTTTATCTATAAAAAATACGATAGTTAGTTGTGAAAAAGTTCATAACCTTTATAGACCAGTAGTATAGTGAGAAAAAAGAAGGATACATACAGAGTAACGATTAAACTCTTCATAAAATTTTTCATGAAAATCAACTCCATTCTGTAGTTTGAGTTGATTGTATAAAAAGTTCGTGAAATTAATGAGGAAATGGATTAACAATCATTTATTATTAAAAAATTCTAATGGAAGAGGTGGTGGCTAGGATGGATAAAATATTAATTGTTGATGATGAAATAAGAATGAGGCAATTATTAAGACTCTATCTAGAACCAATAGGATATGAATGTAGTATGGCGAATGATGGGATCGAAGCTTTGGAGAAAGTGAAAAAAGAAACTTTTGATTTGATTTTATTGGATGTCATGATGCCAATGTACGATGGATTCGAAGTATGTAAGAAAATAACGGATTCTCACCCGGAAGTCCCGATCATCATGATAACGGCTTTGAATGATGCTGAATCTATCGTTAAAGGGCTAGATGCTGGAGCTACAGATTATGTCACAAAGCCGTTTAACGGGGACGTACTTTTAGCAAGAGTTCGGTCTGTCATGAGAAGGAAAGCCAAAGATCCCGTTATATACCATGGACTTACGTTCGATGAGAGCAACAATTTAATTTTATTGGATGGCAAGTCGATTGACTTTACACCCAAAGCACATGCATTATTACGACTTTTTCTTCAACATCCTGGAAGGCTCTTCAACAGACTGGAGCTTTATGAATTCGTTTGGTCTTACACGTCAGAATCGGATCCGAGGACAGTGGACTCTCATATTAAGATGATTAGAGAAAAGTTAAGAGAGTTAGATTATCCGATAGATAGGCATCTGAAAACCATTTGGGGGAGAGGGTATCGTTGGAGTGAAGATGAAACGAAATGAAAGGACACTCTTGCTTATAGGCGCAAAAGTGTCCTTATAAAAATCATAAAGGAGTAGGTGTTGGTTTCGAGTAGCCATCTTTATATGAAGAATCGATTGCAGAACGAATATCTTTAACCGACTCTCCATCTTGTTGCTTCAAAATGGACTTTACAGCAATCTCGAGACAGGTGCTGCACGTTGTTCCGTGACTTGTCCATTTCACCGACCCATCCGTCGTATTTTCTTCTATGAAACAATCATAATTATTTTTGTGATTGACTGTTTCACCACAGCCACAATAACAAGGTATTTTTTCGAGTAATTTCCGATTCTTTGCTACAGCTTGATAAACATTTCTTACATCTTCAGGTTGAGTTTTTAAAAATGTAGGAAGCATCACCGATGATGATGTTTCTTCAATCTTGTCACCGCTCATATGTTCCGCATGATTGGCTTCCTTTGAATGATTGGGGGTAGAAGATTTCGTCGGGTCTTGAGTACAGCCGACCGCAATCAAGGATAGGCTAAAAAGGCTTACGCTTTTTAAGAGTATGTTAAATTTCATCATTCTATTCTCCTTCGTGATAATTATAGAGTTGTATAAAAACCTTTTTAATTAGAGATTTTTGTATTTTTTTATTTACTCATTTGTCTGTTTAAGATAAATATTCTTTTTTCAAAATATTTTTTTCGAACTAATGTTCTTGTTTCAAAAGATATAGCATGTATCTGTATGGTAATTTTTATTTTTTAGTGTGTCAAAGTATATTTTATGTTTATATACAAGCTTCATTTAAAGGGAACAAGGTAGGTCACTCTATATAATCATGATATCTATGTACATCATACACAATATAAAGTATGTAAAAGGGGGAGTTCTTATGAATCATCAAATCCATCACGAACACACTCAGCACGAAGACCACCAAATGAGTACCTCCCATCATGAACATGAAGGAATGATTGGAGACTTCAAGAAAAGATTTTTCGTATCGTTAATGTTGACTATTCCAATTCTGCTACTTTCCAAAATGATTCAAGAATGGTCTGGTATCAGCATCAGCTTTCCATATGACGACGTTGTTTTGCTTTCATTATCCACAATTGTCTATTTTTACGGTGGATGGCCCTTCCTGAAAGGGAGTATCGATGAGCTACGCCAAAAAAATCCTGGAATGATGATGTTGATCGCTTTAGCAATTAGTGTAGCCTATTTCTATAGTGTCGCTATCATACTCGGCTTCGGGCAGGGGCATGATTTCTTTTGGGAGTTAGCGACCTTGATCGACATCATGCTACTCGGGCATTGGATTGAAATGAAATCAATCATGGGTGCATCGAATGCGTTGCAGGAATTGGTGAAGTTACTTCCGAGTGTGGCGCATCGAGTGAAGGATGGGAAAGTTGAAGAGGTACCGGTTACTGAACTAGAGGCAGGTGATCTCATTCGAATCAAGCCGGGAGAACAGGTGCCGGTAGATGGAAAAATCGTCGAAGGGACAACGACGATTGACGAATCGATGCTTACCGGTGAATCGCTTCCGGTAGATAAGCAAGAGAACGACACCGTGATCGCTGGCTCGATCAATCAAGAAGGTGGTCTGACAGTTGAGACAACGGATACCGGTGAGGGAACCTATCTTTCAAAAGTCATCGGATTAGTAAGTGAAGCGCAATCTTCCAAATCACGGACACAAAACTTAGCTAATCGAGCTGCAAAAATTCTCTTCTATCTTGCGGTCGGAGCAGGGATACTGACTTTCGTGATTTGGGTTGCGCTTGGATACTCGGTTAGTACAGCAATCGAGCGTATGGTAACGGTTATGGTGATTTCTTGTCCGCATGCGCTTGGTTTAGCAGCGCCACTTGTCGTATCGGTCTCTACAGCACTTTCCGCTAAGAGGGGTCTTTTGATCCGAAATCGAACTCAATTCGAAGAAGCTCGAAAATTAGATGCGATTATCTTTGATAAGACGGGTACCTTAACCCAAGGGAATTTTGGAGTGACGGACGTCGTGGCAAGCACAGGTATAAGTGATGAAGAAGTGTTGCGCCTTGCAGGAGCCATTGAACAGTCTTCGCAACACCCACTTGCTCGCGGGATCATGACTGAAGTCGAAAGACGAAAACTCGACTTACCATCGGTCAGAGGATTTGGATCAATGACAGGCATCGGATTGGAGGGAACAGTCGAAGGAGAACAAGTCCGCGTCGTTAGTCCAAGATATGTACGAGACAAACAACTCGAAATCGACGAAGCGACATTCGAAGGGTTGTCTGAAGAAGGGAAAACGGTCGTCTTCGTCTTAAAGGAAACACAATTAATCGGTATGGTCGCCCTTGCCGATCTTGTTCGTGAGGAAGCTAAGAAGACTGTACAGGAGTTAAAGCAGAAAGGGATCCAGTCTATCATGCTGACTGGAGATAATCGAAAGGTTGCTTCGTGGGTTGCTTCCCAACTCGAGATTGATCAAGTGTATGCAGAAGTACTACCGGATGATAAGTCACGTCAAGTAAAACAAGTGCAAGCCGAAGGGAAAAAAGTAGGGATGGTAGGAGACGGAATCAACGATGCGCCAGCCCTCGCACAAGCGGATGTAGGGATTGCGATTGGTAGTGGAACAGATGTGGCTGTTGAAACGGCGGACATTGTCCTTGTCAAAAGTAACCCGAAGGACGTCTTATCTGTCATCGAACTTTCGCGAAAGACATACAATAAGATGATTCAGAATCTATGGTGGGCAGCTGGTTATAACATCATTACGATTCCGCTAGCTGCAGGTGTTTTAGCACCGTACGGTATCATTCTCTCACCAGCAATTGGAGCAGTTTTGATGAGTTTAAGTACAGTCATTGTCGCTATTAATGCGAAAACATTGAGAATTTAATAGATATTTATCTTTACGTTTTGTACGTTTTTTGGAAGAACACATTCTATCTCATTTCAAGAGTTAGAATGTGTTCTTTTTTTGTTTACAATCAGATGAAATTCCATAAGTAAAAGCATGGAACAGAGCGATCCCGCTCTGCCTGATGGAAAGGGACCGCAAGCCGTCCTGTTTCCGTACTCTAGCTCGCTCCTCGTCGGCGCAAGGGCCATCAAAAAAAGCCGCTGCCGTTCCTCGTCTTCCTCCACGTTTTGGCTCAAAGCACGCTTTTCGCTCGCGGGCTACGGAAGCCTTCGTCCCGGTGCGCTGTCCGCTTTTTTTGATCTTTCCCTGCGGTCACCCTTGCCCCGTCTCGCGACGCTCGCTGCGTTCCCGTCAACAGGACGGCACCGTGTCGGACTGCATCCCACTCGCGAAAGGAGCTATCCCATGAAACTGACTACACTCGTTGAAATCACTCGTATCCGCCAAGAGGTCCGTGAGCCGGACGTCGCGCTCGAGACGACACACATCACGTCCCCAGAGGACGCGTTCTGTGTCGCCAAACGCTTCATCCAGGACGATGACCGTGAGGTGTTCCTCGTCATCCTACTCAATACGAAGAACCGCGTTATTGCCGTCCATCGGGCACACGTCGGGAGCATCAACTCGAGCGTCGTCCACCCTAGAGAAATCTTCAAGTCCGCCATCCTCAATAATGCGACGTCGCTCATCGTCAGCCACCAGCATCCGAGCGGTGACCCGCATCCGTCACGGGAAGACATCGAGGTGACAGAACGGCTCGTCGAGGTCGGGCGTATCGTCGGGATTCAATTGCTTGACCACATCATCGTCGGTGCGGGAGAAGAATACGTCAGCTTGAAAGCGCAGGGTGTCCTGTAAAGGCATAATATAGCGTAGACGGACGGGATAACCCCGTCCTGTCCGCGCGCGAGGGCATGGACGAAAAACGACGTCGTTTTTCTTTGAAGAGAGTACGAGCGAATAAAGAATGGATTTGTCCCAAATCCAAAGGCAGTGAGACGCCCGCAGTGGAAGGATCCACTACGGGAAAGCGTACGTGCACCGTATCTTCTATAAGAGAGAGTGTCTTTCTTGATGTAGTGGTGAGTAGAGAAGTAATTGAATGGATGGAGTTCTATAGATAGTGGATTGATCTAGATCGATTGATGATGACGTAGATGTTTCTGTCTAGTCTTTCTATAGTCATGTAGAAAACAAAAGAGCTTTCGGGCTCATGCGTGAGGCTGTAGGCTGCATGCAGCCTACAGCCTCATCGCACCGCTGTCCTCCTGCCGGACCGATAACGAGAGCTGCGACTCGCTTGCGCGAGGCATCTCTACGTTCCTGTTCCTTGAGACGGAGGGCACGGAGCGTTTCATAGAATGCTAAAAAGAAAAATAAAAGGTTAGGATTTAGTGGAAGGAATGGCATACTAAAGGAAAGAGTCTTGTCCACGTATTAGATCGTCATTAGCGCTTCGGTAGTAAATGATATATCTCATGCGAGGATGTCTAAAGAAGGAGAAACGACATATGAACTTTGATGGGTCGACCGATGTATTCGTTGCAGCACTTACGAATGTCAATCTACTCTACCTCGTACCGATTGCATTCGGACTTTTCCTATTGATTGATTTCTTATTTACGAAAGAAAAGAAAAGCTTTTTAAGCCGTACCGGTAAGGTATTATTGGTGCCGCTCATTCTGATCGTAGGTGTACTTATTTATCTCTATTAATTTGATATGCAAGAAAATCATGTCCATTTTTATGTCAGAAACGATGCTAGAAAAGGTCGTTTCTTTTTTAGGTCTTTTTTAGTCCTTGCGTGGAAAATCAACTGTATATCGCTTCGTAAAAACTCGGTTATCTCTTATAACCTCTTGCTTATCTGATTTAAGGTAATTCGTAAGCATGCTCGATTCGTTTTATGCTGTAATCAAGAAAACAGTAAGGAGTGGAGTAGATGAGCGTGCTAGAACTGTTTGATATGCTTGATCAAAATAAAGGGCATAAAGAGGCGAAGCAGGGTAAGGTGACATTAATGGATGCTCAGCTTCGATTCGTGCGGGAAGTAGATGGATCGATTGAGCACGTAACCTGGTTCATCGATGTTGATCGATTAACAAATTTCATGCAGAAACACTTTACTAAGCAGACCCATTGAGGTCTGTTTTTTTGTATATCGATCTACATATCAACTGACCTATCTAGAAAAATCAATGAGTGGGAAAAATGTCCAACTTTCTCCTGATATTCACTGTATACTGAAGTTAACTTACAAATCAGGAATGGAGCGATGGAAGATGAAACAAAAATGGATGGGTGCTAGCTTAGCGCTCGCAAGTATCGGATTACTCGTCGGACCACTTCAAGGCGCAGAGGCAGCAACACCGAAAATTAAGGTCCACTATATCGATGTCGGTCAGGGCGACGCAATCTACATCAAGATGCCGAGCGGTGAAGATATCGTCATCGATGGTGGCAACAAAGGGAAAGGTGATGAACTCGTCACCTATCTGAAGAAACAGAAGGTCGGCGACATCGAGGTGTTGATCTCGACGCATCCGGATGCCGATCATATCGGTGGTCTTGATGAAGTCCTTGATTCGTTCAAGGTCAAGAGCGTTTATGCACCGAAGGTCAAGCATACGACGCAAGCCTACAAGGACTTCTTGTTGGCGGTCAAACGCGAGAAGCTGACGATCAAGACGGCGAAGGCTGGCGTCTCGCTTCCTGTCAAAGGAGGCGTAAAGGCGCAATTCGTCGGACCGGTCAAAGAGTATGCGAAGAGTGACCTGAACAATTGGAGTGCTGTCCTACATGTCGCCTATAAGAAGAACACGTTCCTGTTCACGGGAGACGCGGAACTGAAGTCGGAACAGGACATGATCGCGAAGAAGAAGACACTGCGTGCAGACGTCCTCAAGGTTGGGCATCACGGAGCGAAGACATCGACGAGCGCGACGTTCCTCAAATATGTCAAACCGAAGTACGCCGTTATCAGTGTCGGGAAGAATGCGTACGGACATCCGACGAAGGAAGTCGTGACAAACCTGAAGCGTGCGAAGGCGACGATGTTACGGACGGATAAGAGCGGCACAATCGTCTTCGAAGGGAACGGATCGTCCTATACGATCAAGAAGTCGAAATGACGAAGCGGAAAGGGATCATCGACCGGATTGAAGGGAAGTGGGTCGTCGTCGAGTTCGACGATGGGATGCGCGACATTCTAATTTCTCGCTTTCCAATGACGGTGGAGTCAGGCGATGTTATTTGGATCGATGAGTATGGTCATATCGAGAAGGATGATTGTGAACGAGAACGACTCTCAAATGAAATCGATGAATTGATGGAGGAGTTATGGGAAGACTAAGTATGAAAGGTGAGTTAGCTTTTAAAAAAATTTAAGAGGTGGATATCATTTGAAGATAGATTTTGCAATATACATCAGTTTGATTGCTGCAATAATCGCACAAATTATGAATGCACGTTATAGTAACAAACGAGAAAATAAAAAAATACTACAAAATATATCGGATCATTATATTGTACCGAATATAAGCAATATTCTAAATTTTACATCAAAAATTTCTTTAAATCATCATTCTGAAAAATCTTCTTTAGAGGATCTAAGAACAAATGTCGATCCGATTTTAAAAAATATAATGTATGGCGATGAGAATCTTCTTTATAAAAGAATAGAGGAAGATAGTAAATATAATTCATTAGATGCTTACGATGTTGAACAACAAGAATATACTCGTAAACTAGAAATACAACTGTTTTTTTTGATATACAGTTTAAAAGTACTGAAAAGATTAAAAGTAAAACTTCATAGTAATGTAGGTTATGGTATTGAACATTCTATGCGAGTACATGCTTATTTAATTGCAGCACGTAATCTTAATAAATTTGAAGAAGGATTTAATGACTTAGTATCTATTACTAGATTTAACTTCAACTCATTATCAAAGGAGAGCGTAAAATATCTTGTGTAAATGAATAAATAGAAAAAGGAAGACCTTTTCTTGTAGAATTAAGTCACCACAACCCATTCACAGAAAAGAGGCCTTCCCTATGACTCAGTTTACAACAGATATCATGCAAGCTCTAGTAAAAAAAGAAGACATCTCCGAAGTTTTCCGCAAGCATCTGGAGACAGCGGTCAATACGCTCCTTCAGACCGAACTCACAGCTTTCCTGGATTACGAAAAATATGACCGCATCGGCTTCAACTCCGGCAATTCCCGGAATGGCGTCTACACGCGGACACTCCATACGGAGTACGGGGATTTAAACCTGTCGATTCCACGTGACCGGAACGGCGAATTCAACCAACAGACGGTCGCTCCATACAAGCGCTCAAACGATACGCTGGAATCTTTCGTCATTCACATGTTCCAGAAAGGCGTCACGATGTCCGAGATCTCGGATCTGATTGAGAAGATGTACGGCCATCACTACACCCCGCAAACGATTTCCAATATGACGAAAGCGATGAGTGAACAGGTCGAAGCGTTTAAATCTCGTCCGTTGGATAAGCGCTATGCCTGTGTCTATCTGGATGCGACTTACATTTCCCTCAAGCGCGACACCGTCTCCAAGGAAGCCGTCTATATCGCAGTTGGCATCCGGGAGGATGGCTCGAAAGAAGTCCTGGCTTATACAGTGGCGCCCACGGAATCCGCGTTCGTTTGGGAAGAAGTCCTATTGGACTTAAAGGAGCGCGGTGTCGAAGAGGTGCTTCTGTTTATCTCCGACGGCTTGAAAGGCATCACCGATCGCATCTTTGCGGTTTTTCCGGATGCCAAGTATCAAGCGTGCTGCGTCCATCTGTCGCGCAACATCTCCCACAAAGTCCGTGTCGCTGACCGGCCAGAAATCTGTGAAGACTTCAAATCGGTGTACCGGGCGGAAAGCCGGAAACTGGGCGAAGAGGCACTGAAAGCCTTTGTCGAGAAATGGAAAACCGCCTATCCGAAAGTGACAAGATCATTGGAATCCAATCCCTTTATTTTCACCTTCTACGACTTCCCAAAATCGATTTGGCGAAGCATCTATTCGACAAACCTCATCGAGTCGTTCAATAAGAAAGTGAAGAAATACAGCAAGCGCAAGGAGCAATTCCCGAACGAAGATTCCTTGGACCGCTTCCTGGTTTCCCAATTCGAAATCTATAATCAGAACTTCTCCACCCGTTGCCATATCGGATTCGATCAAGCTCGTGCAGAGCTGGTTGAGATGTTCAAACAGGCTTAATCAACATATATACAAGAAAAGGATTTACTTATTTACACATAATTATTGACGGTCTCTATCAAAGATCAGTAAATCAGATATTCGTAAATTAAAAAAAAATACTTGGAATGAAAAAGTTCTCAATGAAATTTATAATAAGGTACAAAACGATTTTCAAAAGAAATTCGAACAAGAATATTTATAAATGGTTATTGCTTTTAAATTTATTCATTTAAACTATTCTATAAATCAATTGAAGAGAGCTACTCCTTTGTCTGTAAATGTGGTAGTTCTCTTCAATTTTTCGAGAAATTAATTAGCGACTATGAAAATCCTGCTCAGGCATGTTAAAGTGACACGTCACGATTTGTCGGATCTTTTCTATGTCACGATCTTCCTTCGAAATCATCTCGTCGTACCACGCTTTTTCAAGTACTTGTTCTGTCTCCTTACTGACGACTTCTGTGTTCAGGATATGATGAAGCGGTCCTGAAGCGTCATCGAGGATGCGGAAGTGTTGGCTGATCGGTTCTTCGCCCGGGATAATCAGCGTATAGGCGACCGTCTCATGTTCATTGAAGTCACGGTCATTGGCTTTCGCAAACGGTTCGAAGAAGTCTGTCGCTCCATGAACGAGCATCATCGGTTTGTCAAACGTTGATAGGTCTTGTTGCGTGTCCTGCTTGGCGATACTCGTCAGGTAGACACTGACGTCCTTCGGTGAATGTTGTGTGATCCGCTCCAGCCGTTCTGCCAACGGTAATCCTTGTTCAGTAATCTGTGCAGTCTGTTCGATATACTCAATCATCTTAAGCGGCGATGCTTCGCGTTCCAAGATATGCTCCTGCTCGAGCGAAGTATGGATTTCACGGATGAAGTGACCGGATGTCTGATGGACTTCGTGCAACAGATCCTCCTTGTCGCGCAAGTCTTTCCCTTGCGTCCAACTGGCGAGATACGACAATGAAAACTCATCCGTCGGGAAACCAAAGTGTGCCGCAACAGTATAGGCGACCATCTCCGCTTGAAACTCCTTCTCGTGTGGGTTCAACTCAATTCCACGTTCTTCGTTCCGCTCCATATTATGCAGATTGGCATGCGCGAGTTCATGAATCAGAACAGTGACGTTCTCAATATCCGAGTTCCGCGGATTCAAGGCGATCGCGTTCAGTTCTGGATAAAAGCATCCTTTCGCGGTACCGAGTTCGTTCAATGGTTGATTGAGTAATGTCACGTCTTGTGTCTCGGCAATCCCGTTCAACGCGTGGCGAAACGATTCCGCCTCACGAATCGATCCGTTCCGGTGATAGGAAGCAAACAGTTCAGAGACCTCGAGTCCCTTCTCCCGGGCATCGGTCTGCGTGTACTCGAAGACGTGACCAATCTTATAATACATCGCTTTCCGCGTCGGAAGATTGCCTTCTTTTGCACGCTTTTGCTCCGCCTTTGTCGCGTCCTTCCATGCCACCCAATCCGTCTCTCGTTTGATGAACGTGACGGGGGAGGGGACGAATATCTTGATGCCTTTCTCACCCCTTTGGACTTGGACACCTTGCTTCTCCCAGTAGGCATAGGAACCGACAGCACGTGCACCTTGGAACTGCTCCTCGATCAACAGCATGTTCCGTGTTGAATAGCGATGGAACCGGCTCATGAAGTCGAGATGTTCTTTGATACTCTCTTGACTGACGAAGTGAGAAGCGAGCTGTGTCTCCATCTTGTCGGTCAACGCTTGTACTTCCCTCTGATAATCCTCACGTGTTTTCTTCTTGTATCCCATGCCTTTCACGCTCCTTCCGACGAAACGGACGAATCAGCAGCACCTTCAAAATCTTCTAGTTCCTGTAGAACAATCGGGTCGGTAGCGAGTCGGTTCAGTAGTAGATGACGACGATCACGTGATACCGGTAGCAACAACAAAGGTTCTTCCTGCAAGAGCTGAAGGAACGCTCGTTCATCCTGAGAAACTGGAATATCATAATGCGATTGATGAATCATGACGGTGACGTGGGTCGGATGTAATTCGAGAAATGTCGCGAGTGTGAAGGCTTCTAGTCGTTTCATTTGTGGATCATCCTTTCTTCATCCGAGTGCTTATATTGCTTGCGCTGGTCGATTCGCTTTTTGACAGCCGTCTCTGCCGTCTCGAGGAATGAGGGACGATATTCGGTCGTCGGAATGATGTCCTCGATGCTTTCCGTCTGCATCAAGGCTTGTACGAGTTCGATCAATACCTGTGTTTGGAGGTCTGTTTGTTGGACGCTCTTTCGTAACGGAGAGAGACTTTTTGTAATCTGTTCTTCCCAGAAGAGTGTCAACTCTTGCTCGATCTGTTTCGAGACAGAACGACTGACATAGTTCAAATCCCATTGCTTTTTGATCATCTCTTGATAATCGCGGATGATGTGATCGATTGCCGGACCAATCCCGGACAACCGTTCTCGCTCCCGGTATTCCTCTAAAAATTCAGCAGTCACAGCACTCATCCGAATCCGGACTTGCTTGGTTTCTTCCATTTGTATGCTCCTTCCTAAAATTTTGAACTGTAAAAACGACTGTCAAAGAAACAAGACTCCGTTCGAATGGTATGATGAACAAATAAATTAGTTAAGGCGAGGTACGAACATGTCAAAAATTCATTTTTACAATTCCGTTCAATTGATTGATGTCCCTATAGAAAAGCTATACGATTACTTGACGAAGAATGAACACATTCTGAGTTGGAGCAATATGACTAAAGATCATATCTATGCAGAGGGAGAACCATTGCAATATTCATACGCGGGTCAGAAACTTCAAGTCATCCAAGAGTACCGCGGAAAAAATTATCCCGCTGATGCTTGGATCGAGAACATCGAGGCACCATCCTTCATTGATATCAGGACTGCGAATGAGATGGGAACGATGATTGGTCAATACCATTTGCAATCGAAACAGAATCAAACAGAGCTACAAATCGATTTGATAGTAGATACACCGAAATGGGCTTATGCCATTCTTTACAAACTCTCCAAATCAAGATTGAATCGAATGTACAATGAAGAATTCCAGCGTTTAAGTGACTATGCAATTCAAATGAATCATCGATAAATAAATTGCTGGTTGTCATCCTTTTGTCGAAAGGGTGACTTTTTCTTTTAGCGATCTTGATCGATTTCTTGCTGAAGAAGTTCAAATGCTTTTTGATTTTGTATGTGTTCCCATTCATCGTTCATATGTCGTCCGATTCGATAAAGTGTCTCTTGCATAATCCGCTCGCGTTGAAACGCTGATCGGATTTTTTGTTTAGGTGAGGATGCAGCGTTCTTCGCACGCTTCGGGGACGACTTATCCGACTCACGCATCTCAGACAGGATGGCGTTTCCCATCCGCGTGTAGAGATCCTGTTCTTTCGTCTTCCGATAAGCCGATGCTTGCGATGCCGATCCGTAACTTCGCTCGTAGAATCCGACCTCAGTATCGAGTCGTTGCTTGAATGCGGCGTGTTCTTTCTCGAAGTGCGTCGCAAGATAAGTGTCAGTGAATTGATCAAGCGACGAACGCAGTTCTTGCATGCCGTTCATGTTGTAGTAGCACTGCCGTTTATCGTCCGGTAGTTGTTTCTGAATCGCTTTGTATTGGCGTACGAGTTCCGGGTGTAGCACACGATTCGAAACGGCTAGTGTTTCATGAGTCCGTTTGTGCGCGAGGACCTCGTCGCGGATAAAGGTATTCAATTTCTCTTGTTCACGTGTCCGGTCGGCGAGTGTATGGACGACTTGCGCTTTCATCTTCTCGATCGTTTTCGGTTTGCGTTTACCCCGTTCACGTGGTTGAACCGTCTCGACTGTCGCGACATGGACGTGAATGTTATCCGTGTTGTAATGGATGGCGGCGGTCCATGTCGCATGCAACATCTGTTCCTTTTCGATCATCAAAGCGATCGCGTTTCGTGTCGCCTGCATCAATCGTTGTTCATCGATGTAGCGGTTTTCTTTAACGCCGACTTCCTGTAACCAGGCTTCATCAAACGAGATGACGTCTTGCCAGAGGATGCTGCCGTTCTCTTGTGCCCGTCGGAAGATATCGCGTAACTGCTCTCGTTCCCTCGCATTCAATCGGTCTTGCGTCGCTGTAAAGAGACCACTTGATTTCAGTTCGTCTTCCATATAGTCGTGGTAATTCTCGAATTGATGCGATCGTGCTTTCGTCTCCGGACGATCGATGTAACTCAGGTATGTCGTATAGCGACGTGCACGTCGTGTTGCTTGAGGGAGTTTGAACTTCGACTTGATGATGACACCGGGAACGTTAGTCATCGTGCATCACCTCACGGAAGAGTTTGCTCAATACTTCGAGTTCGGTTGCGCTCCGCTTCAGGTGTAACGTGTTCGCTTCGAGCTGTCGTTCAAGACGCGCGATTTGTGTCGATTGGACACCGTCTGCGCACCAGGTGGTCAACAATCCTTTCAATAATTCTTGTCGGGAACACGACCGTTTCTCCGCTTGTTCGTCGAGTTGTTTGACGAGGATTGGATCGATATCACGAATCAAGAGGTCCATCTACTTTCCTCCTTCCATCACGAAAGTGAGTCTCAATGTTCTAAAAAAATGAAAAGATTTCCGAACAATTCTTTTGTTCCTCCTGTCATTAGAAGTGAGAAAGGTGATACCACTCAGACAAGGAATGGAGGAATCAACATGCAGTCGACCATTGAACAAAGTTACGCCCTTGGAGAAGCCGTGAGCGTCTCCTTAATCGTCGAACTCTTGAAAAATATCTGGTCGAAGGTACAGCATCATCAGGTGAAAAGATTCGAAAAATGTGACGTAACAAAATCGGATTAAGCGCTGATAAAGATCGATGAAATGGATGAAGGTGCGTTAGATTTTTGAAAGCTAAAAAACCAAAAACGGTTCAATTGCGTGAAAAAGAGCATAAGAGGAAACTGCTATCACTCAGCGTGCTAGCCTAGGCGGAGCCTAGTGTTTCCCTGATATCACGAAAATCGCGAAAAGGTCACACAGCGTGCCACTAAAAACGGCATTTTGGCACGGCGTTTGCCACCTTACCATTTCAGTTCACGTGCTTTAATGCGCAGCTGATCTTGTCTTTTTTCTTCTTGCGTGAGTTGTTTTTTCAATTCCGTTTGTCGTAACAGTGCGTCTTCTTTGTCCTGCTTCAGATTGAAGATTTCGTCCTCACGTTCGACTTGTTCATCGAGTGTCAGGTCGGGTAAGGTGGCTTGTTTTGTCTCGATGTCCTGTTCGATTTGCTGGATGAGAGAAGCGTGCGCCATCTGTTCGCGTTTCATTTTCTTGACCTGTTTTTGACTTTGCACGTGCTCGTCAGCGAGAAAAAGTTGCGCATAGTCGTCTGCTTGTTGAATAGAAAGTGATGTCCTTAAGACACGTCGCTGATCCATGTAAAGTGATTCGACGAGCGCCTCTTCTCGCTTCGTAGCACTCAGCTTCTCGAATGACTGTTGAGGTTCAATGACATACAAGCGAAGGGCTAGCTGATCAAAGTCGTGCGGTACATCTTCGATTTCGAAGACGTAGTGCTCGTCCTGATGATAGACGACTTGGACGCGCTGTTCATCCGTCGGTCGTTCCTTGTAAGCGACGCGTGTGACAAGTCTCGTCGCGTAGTCTTGGGGTTGATCGAACTGGAGGCGGACACGCATCTGTTTCCGTCTCGTATCATGCGACCAGTCAAGAAGCGTGACGGTTTGTCCATTCGTCAACCGCTGTTCTTCACCGATTGGTGTTGCATTGATCGGTTGTTCCTCAGCAAAGAAGAGGGAGGAGAAACCGAAAAATAGAAAGCCGATTAAGAAAAACATCCCTGTTCCGAGATATAAGCGCGACCAGTCACGGGTCAACGTCTTTCGTTTTCCTGTCTGCATTTAAACACCTCCTGACGACTTGAGACTCTTCATTTGATCGACGATGTAACGACTGTCTTGGTTCGTAAACGTCAGTTCGACCAGCTCATCGGATGTCTCTTCATAGTCGTTTGAATCGATCGTCAACGTGCGTTTGAAGCGGACAAGGCAATGCTCCGGATCGTCACGGTTTAGAAAAACTTCGATGTCAGCGACAGAGGCGGTGAACTTGTCATCGCTTCCGTTACTTGCGAACAACGTCCGTTTAAGGGACTCCGTCATATACTGATCAGCTTGTCGTTTGCGTGTTGGATAGGTCCCGTCCTCCCATGTAAACGCGAATGTGATAAAGCGTTCTGCTGTCTTAGAAATAGTCGAGTTCTGTTCTTGCTCTTGTTCGTCAGTCGAGATAGTTGAATCCGACACCGTCGTTTTTGGTAACACATTCTTCTCGGCTTTCTCTTCGATTCGATGCGGTCTATCTGATGCCAGGGAACGATATTGATAGAGATTGGCACTGATCGATAGCAGCAGACAGAACAACACGAGCCACAGGAGATGCCGACTCGTCAATGCCATGGTGCATCCCTCCTTATAGCGAAAACAATGGTGCCGGATCGATATGTCCGGACCAGTCGCTCGTCTTGAATTCGATGTGGAGATGATTACCCGTCGACCGTCCGGTCGATCCACACATCCCGATCGCCTGCCCAGCTTCAATCTTCTGTCCCGTCTTAACCTGACGTGCGGAAAGGTGCGCGTAAGCGGTAATCCAGTCGCCCTGTTTGATCTGAATCAACTGCCCATACGGTCCGCGCAAGCCACTATAGGTGACGGTACCGGAGCGAACGGCGTGGACGGTATCCGTATCGTGACAACTAAAATCGATGCCCGTATGGACGTCCGTCTTTCCGAAAACGATCCGTGATCCGAACCCCGACGTCATCTGCAGCGGGATGTCGAGCGGGGCATGGAGTGTCCCTTTGATCGGTCCTGTCTTGCCTTCTGCTAGTACCGCCGGTGTCAGATAACGGAGCACGGCATCAACATATTCGATGTCGCCATAACAGGCTTGATGCTCGATCGCGCTCGGACGATGGCACTGATAGATGCCGCTCTTCTTGACGCGTTGATACATCATCTGTGAAAAAGAGATTGCAAGTTGCTTTGTATAACGTCCACCATTGTCTTGAACGTAATCGATGAAGCCACCTCCGAAGTTGTAACTCTGGAGCGTCAACTTGACATCCTCGTTCGTTTGTCGGAAGACCGACGCGAAGTGCTTCACACCGTACTGAATGCTCTCATCAGGAGAGGTGATGCAGCCGATCCGTCCGCACTTCGATTCACTCGCTTGCATCGGATCATTCCCACGTCCGCCACTTTCCTGCATCATCAACGCAAGGACGACGTTCGTCTGTCCCTCGAGTTGTTCCTTCTTCAATTCACGCGCGATCTCTTCCCGGTATCGCAGAACATCATCACTGACTTGCAGACTCGCGTCCGAGTAAGCGATCGGTGTCTCCGTCGCCTGTTCATTCTCGATCCCGGTCAACGTATCGAGAATCCCTGCGACGAGGATGATCAGTAGGAGAAGCAGAAGCGCGATTCCGAGAGCAATTAGACGATACTTTAAGGTCAGGAGTCGCCATTTCATCCGGACGGCGACACGTGCCGACTGCCGGACCGTACTCCACATCAGGCACCACCTCCGAATAAGGTCAACTCCTCGGGTGAGACATCGACATCGAAAATCAGCGTCTTCACACCGGAGATGCTGAGGACGATCCGTCCCGTCTCGAGCGACGGAATCAACCGCGTCTCACTCTCCGTCAACTGTCCGTCGAAGACGATCTGGATCGTCGGAATGCTCTCGGCATCCTGCTCGCCGATGAACTTATACTGCGTCAGCTGAAACAACGTCTTGACGTTCTCCGCGTTTTCCGACTTTGAACCGGTCGGAACGAAGTCCGTGATCAAGTGGGAGGCGAAGAAGATACCACCGAAGTATTTCCGTGCTTCGCGCATGAACTGTTGCAGGTATAGAATCGCAGGTTGGGCGATGTCCCGTGTATTAATCAGGTGATGCGCCTCATCAATGACAATCAAATACTTGAAGGCATCCTCGATCAACAGTTCGCCCTGGTTGTAGCTACGGAGTTGTCCGGCACCGTTGAGGATCATCCCGTCCCAGAGCATGTTCATCAGGTTGAAGACCTGTGCCTGAAAAATTTCGTCCTTTAAGTTCGTCAGGTTACGTAGTGGGAAGGAGACGATTGCTTCCTCATCGAACCGTTCGATCGAAGAGTGTCCATCGAAGATGTTGCCGTAATTGTGGACGAGGTTCGTGATCGCGAGCTCGATGTTCTCGAGGCGTCTAACACGGTTTGCACTGATGGTCTCGCGGATTGTCGTCCGCGCAGCATCGACATACAATTCGGAACGGACCAGCGCTAAGAAGTCGGAGAAGACGGGATAGGTGTTCGCTGGATGTGTCGTGATCGGTGCGTCACCGTCCTCGTTCCAGAGTCCTTTTTCAAGGTAGAGCTGTCGCAATAGAATCTCGAACTCGTTTGCTTCTTCCTGCGTTGCTGCCGGATTGATGTAGTGATAGAAGACAGCAATCTTCGACAGGTGTTGCATGAACGATAGTGCTTCGTCTGCCGAACCGTCGGCGTGCGTCACCGTCTTATAGACATGGAGCGGATTGATCCGACCAGCTGAACCATCGAGGGCAATCTCTTTCCCGCCGAGTTGTCGGACGAGGTCGGAGAACTCACCCGTCACGTCCAAGATACGGACGTGATTGCCTTTGATCGCTTGATCGAGGACCGTCTTCTTGAGCAAGGTTGACTTCCCCGATCCCATCTTCCCGATCATCAACGCGTTATAGAACTTCCGTTGTTTGTCTTTATGGAACAGATCGAAGATGACACTACCATTGGTATCCGTTGTCCCGTAGTAGGTCCCGGTCGCATCCTGTAGCGACGTGAAGTGGAACGGATAACCACCCGCGATCGAGAGCGACGGAATCTCTTTCCCACGACGCCTATTCGGTAATTTTTGCTGTTGCTCATAGCTGAGGAAGAGACTTTGCCACTCCCATTCCTGTTCGTTGAGGAAGACGGTTGCGCGAAAATTCCGTGCTTCGAGTTCTTCCATCACGTCCTGTACCTGACGTTCGAGTACGTCGAGTGTCTTCGCTTTCACGTAGAGCCGAAGGTGCAAGTACTTCATCGTCTCACCCTGTGTGATCTGTTCATAGAGTTCATTCAGTTCCTTGTACGTCTCACGCGCATCGATCCGGTCGACATTATCCTTCGCATTCTCGAAGCGCGTATTCTGCTCGGCCATCGATTTGTTGATTGTCCGGATCATCTCCCGTTTGTCTGCCGTCCCAATATCGAGCGTCGTCAAGACACCAGGCAGGTTGAGGATTGGTTCGAGCCAGAAATCATAGACCGTTGATTGATATTTATAGACATGGAGGCAGGCGAGATAGCCGTCACCGGTCCGGACATAGTTCGGCTCGAAGCGGAGTCCGCCTTGTGGTTGGATCGTTTGGACGAATGTCGGATTGTAGCCGTCCTGTTGTTTGACCGTCTCCGGGTCCTGCTTCCGTAGAAAACGCGTACGCCACATGCCATCATCACTCCTTTCCATCCTGTGTCGGTTTGGTATTCGGATTGTGTAGTTGGAACAGGATATGGATTTTCTGTTCGAGCGTCAGTTCGACCATCGGATTGCTGCGTCGAAGTAGTTTCGTTAGTTGATGCTTCCGTTCCCGAAGCATCGCCTCGTCCGGGGCATAAAAAAAGAGGAGATAATCGCGATTCGTGCGATGCTCCTCAAGGTAAATCAGTTCCTGTTTCTTCTTTTGAAGGAATGGGCGATAGGCGACGTTTTGATTTTGACGTAGCTGTCGCTCGATCCGTTGTTTCTGTTTCTCCAGGTTGAGCGGTGTATTGAGGGGGATCACCTTCAATGGATAAATGTACGCCTGCAAAAGATAGGTGAGGGAGAAGATGTCATGATCCTTCTCCGTCTCAGATAGTCCATAAATATCTTTTGAAGTCAGTTGAATGATGTCGCAAAACGTCCCATCCTGCATCTCGAAAACATCGAGCGTTGTGGAGTCGACGATTGGCAAGAGGGAGACGACAGACGGTGGGATTCGGACGCGCTTCTCCTTGAGTGCTTTCGGTGTCGTCAACTGTACCTCGTCGAGCCAGTTGATATTAGTCGTAAGATTCGTCTTCGATCGTGTGTCTTCCGATAAACTCATCTGATCACGCTCCTTTCGAAGATTCATTCCGGTCGGTCAACGCGATATAGGTGTCCTTCTTCTTGATCAGCGCGTAATAGAGCACGTGAATCATCCGTTTCTCCGGATTCGTCGTCGGTCGGATGACAAGGAAAAGTCCAAACCCGACGAGGAAACACGTGAACGGTAGATGCAAGACGTCCGGGATGAACGGTAGGGCAATCAAACGGACGATGATCAAGGCGACGAGGAATAGTAAATCATAGAGGTAGAGCATCTTGTTGATCTTGAGTTCGGTCGTGACTTCGTTCGGAATCCGGTATTGGCGCTGTTGCATATCCTCACTCCTTTTTCGGGTCTAGATGCGGAACATCCGTCGAGTACATGCGAGACGATTCTGACGTCACGCGTGTCTGTGTTTGTTCGACATGCTTGAGTTCTTTTTGTGTCGTCGTTTCAAGTGTCTGATAGATCGACTTTCGTTGCCGCTGTGTTCCGGATGATGTCTCCTGCGACTCAGTGATAGAAGGCGAAGGATTGCTCGCTCCTGAAGAGGAGACGGTAGGTGTTGCCTCTTCAGATGTCATGTCAGATGTTGACCCTGAGTGAACAGAAGTTGGACGAGGTGCACGTGATCCAATGGGTTGCTCCGACGATAAAATAGTCTGCGACGCGGCAGATGTTTCAGAGGTATTGAACGCATCAGGTGAAGTAGTTGGTTGTTCTTTCATCGATTCATCAGGCATCTTCGGTTGTGCAACAGATGTTGGCGATGATGGCGAAGTAGTCGCAGATGTTGGTGGTAAGACGGAGTCCGGACGACGTGACGTGGACTGCTCTGATGTTGTTGCAGTCGAACTCTCCGGATTCGCGTTATGCATTGATAAATCAGCCGATTCGATACGTTGGTTCTCTTGTCCAGTTGGTCGTGAAGCGCGCTCTTGTGCTTGCGAACGAACTGGCACACTGTTAGACGAACGATCCGGACGACCCGTCGGTGTACCACCATTAGGTGGTGGGTTCGGCGGTAATTTTGTACTGGCAGCTTCTGAGGCGGATGGAGTAGTAGGGCGTGATGTCCTCTTCATCGTCTGTCCAGCAATGTGAGTTCCGACTTTTGCAGTACCTTTCCCGACAGCATACGCCCCAAGTGCGACACCCCACCCGCGTTTCAGACCCGCATCAATCCCGAATAGACGTTCGACCATGTTTGGTCCATCAATCAAGGCAGCGGAGAAAGCAATCAACGCAATCAAATAGGCGAGACCGTCAAGTGTATCAGCAAGATAAGCCGTCCCGATCGTATAGAGCTTGATCGAGACGAAAATCAAGATGATAACGAGGAACGTGTTCAGGATGCTTTGAATGACTTTCTTCGTCTTTTGTCCGCTGTGTAGATCAGCGGGAGCGACTAAAATCGCTAGAACATAATTAAAAGCCAGCTCGAACGAAAGTCGAGCCAGCTTGTAGGCAATCGAGAAAAGAGTGAAGCCCATCACGCCAAGCGTGACAAGAATCGTCAGCCAGTTCGGATGATAGCGATAGTAGTACTGGTTGTTCCATTCAACACCGCTCTGGTCTAACTCGGTTTCGGTCATTTCTTTCCCATTCCAAGCAAGTTTGTTCTGAGAAATATCTTCACCTTCTTTACTCAATCGATACTCATCGCTATCAAATACATCATTGATGTCTATATTCTTGATTTGGCTTGCTGGAATAGAGTTTGGAATTTTAATTTTTGTATCTTTGAAAGCAGTTTTATCGTATTCGACTAAATCATGTACATTTTTTTGGAGCACTGATTGTGATAGAGTATGATCCCGATTTTCATATACTCCATCTTGATTGATGCTTGTAATGGCTTTGTCTGTGAACTCACTTGTCTTTATCATTGTCGGAGATAACAACCCTAAAACTAACAAAGTGATAAACAGATTGATGAGAAACCCTTCTCGATCAAATTTTTTCTGAAAAATCATCAAGTAACCGGTGAATAAAAAGCTCCCGGCTAAAATGACATACAAAAAAGGTTGAATCGTCTGAACGAATTCAACCACTTGAGGATTATTAAAGAATGATTTTATGAGGAGGATGTCGTTTGTAATCTGTTCAAGACCATCGATGATGAAGGAGAGACCTCTAACGAGAAGCCAACCAATAGAACGAAGCGCATCTCTCACTAAATCACTGATGCTCAGTAAGTCTTGAAATTCCTCCAGTTTGGATGCTAGATCTCCATTAGCCATGATGGTCCTCCCTTCTCTGTCTGCTTTTAATTAATAAAAGAGGCTACTTCATCTTCGATTGCCTTGTCATCTAACGTAGTAAGGTCGAGAGAACGAACTAATTTACCATTCTCTAGTTTGTACAGACGACCACCCTTTAATTCTCCATGTTCATCTGTAGCACGATTTTCTAAATCTTTTCCGTTAGGTTGAAAAGGATTAAACAAGTTTACTTGTACATCTTCTTTCTCAGCGATGTCCTTCACTTTATCTACATAAGGCTCAAATTCTGCTTTACTGTCGCTATCAACAAGTAAGAAATTGCTTTGATCACTATCTTTTAGTTGATCAATTTCTTTTACAGAAACTTGTTTAAGAGACTTTTCTTCACTATTTTCACTACAACCGACCAAAAGTAACGCAGAGGAAATCAATAGTCCGGAGAGTACTCGTTTCGCTTGCATGCCTCCACCCCTTTTCCATTTATAAAACCTGTTCCGGATCCGTTAAATCGCCATTACTGACGTGAACCCGGAAATCGAATGTGTCTATAAGCGTAACAGTTTTTCGGTCGCCTGAGTCTGGGTCTTCTTCCTCAAATACGACGAGAAAGCCGTCCCGGGTCTGGATATTCAAAACTTCACCGCGGCGGAGACGCTTTTTATTCTCCTTGATGATGGTTGCGATGACGCGGAGTTCACGCTGAACGCGTTCGGTGCGTGTCAGTTCTGTCATTTGATGCCCTCCTTAGACGCCATGACGAAGTTTCTCGAGTCGTTTGCTGATGATCGTCTTCAAGAAATGGCGCTGGTTGTCGGTCACAGGTATTGTCTTATCTAGGATGCCTTGTTCGAACAGATCAATCGGTAACGTATCGTATTCTGTCGTCTCGAAGATCGAGCGTAGGATTTTCGGCTGCAGAACATCACAAACGCGCCATTCTGTTGCGTCAAGCGTCTCCTTATCCGTCTCAACCGTTTTCGATGCAACTGAGGCGCCGAGATGGAACGGGATACGAAGCGTATTCAGGTCGAGATGGGCATGCGCGCAGGGAATGACGAGATCATTGATGGAACGATCCGTGTTAAAGTCGTCTGCCAAGTATTCATAGCGGTATTTCATTGCCGTCCGTCCGGTCAGGAAGAGGGGATAGGACTGGATTCGTTTCTGTTGTTTGTCTTGCCGCTTGATGACGCGGATGATCAACATCTCGCCTTCCTTCAGTCCCATCACTTCGGTTGCCGTCAGCAAGCGCCGACCATCGACACTCTCCGTCTTCGACTTTGAGAGCGAGAACGTCTGTCCCGAACGAGACTTCGTGACGATCGTCTGCTCCCCGAGCTTCTTCGAAATCAATTCTGCCGTCGACTCATCTGCTGTCAGTAGGTAGTGGGTGTTCCCGCAGTTTCCGTCAATTGTTTTCCAATCCTCTCCGTAAAAGTTCTCGAGTTGGGCATAGGACTGGATGACGAGGTTGAAGCGGATGTTCCGACCGAGACAGACGGTAATGATGTTCGCCATCCCTTCGATCGCTGGCATGTTCCCAAATTCGTCGAGCAGGAAGATGACCTGGCGTTCACAACGTCCGCTCGTCGCTTGCGAGGCGACGCGAGCGAGGGAGGTATAGACTTGTTTGACGTACAGCGAGGCGATGACGTTTAGCGTCGGATCGTAATCCGGAACGATCAGGAACACGGCGACGGGGCACGGATGCTGACGAATCTCCCGTATGTCGAACGGGGCATCCGTTGTCCAGTCGAAGACACCGTCCGTCTCGTCTCTCCAACCTGAGAGTGACACAGTGTACTGCTGTCCTTCACTTTCTACGGTGATATCGGTATCCACTTCGAGGTTTTCTTCGTGATGGAGTACAAAACTCCCGTCGTCGTCCGTCGTCAAGGCGAGTTGTTTCCCACTTGGAAAGTAGAACGTCAACCGTGACAAGGGAAGCGCACGTCCGCGAATCCAACGGTTGAAACCGATCAGTTTCATCTCGAGTGAGTTCTGTGCTGTTAAACGTGCCGTCGCATCAAGCGTAAAGATCCCAAGCTTGGCATTCGTATTGGCGAGGATACTCGCGCGCGTCTGACCACTGGAGAAGTGAAGCGTCGCGTATTGCATACGTGCCGGGTGATTCTCCGGAAACGATGCGAAGAAGGCGTCGAGTGCCGATTGTTCCTGTCCCATGTCATCCGTGACCATCCGCGATCCGAGATCGGATAACATCAAAGCGACGTTATACATCGTGATCTTCTCCGGTTCATGTTTTGCTTGTTCGCATAATCCGAGAATCAGGGCGGTACAGAGGTCTGTCGAGGAGTTGCTCCAGAACGGATCCTTTGCCTTCGGGTCATGGTAAAGCATGTAGGCGACCGAACGGGAATATTGTTGGGCGAGAGAGTAGTTTTCGTCCAAATAGGCGTCGATCGTCAGCTGCAACAGGTTATAGGACATCGATTGCGACGGGTTCATCAGGTTCAGGACCTCGACCTGATAGCCGCGTGCTTCGAGTGTCTCTTTGGAGGCGGCGAATAGTTCACCCTTCGGATCATTGATGATCAGGCTCGCTTGGCGTTCGGCACGACTGTAGAGATCGATCGTCGAGAAGACGAACGTCTCGCCCTTCCCGGAACGGGTCGTCCCGATGACGAGATTGTTGACGGCACTATCGTCGATGTAGAGGCGATCACGATAGCGCCCGACCGGAACACCGCCAGATCCACTATAAGACTCCTTACGATCCGGCACGTCCCGATAATGCTGTTTCAGCTCTTGGAACGTCGTGAAGCGGGCACTGCCCTTTTGAGCTGCCTTGAGATCGCGGAAGTTGAGCCAATACTTCAATAAGAGAAACCCTCCGAGTAGGAAGCAGACTCCGAACAAAGCGAGAGCGAAGGAGGTCGACCAAGCCAGCGTCGTCCACCAATTCGGATCGTATTGTAGCGGGGATCCGGTCGTTAACTTCCCATCCTGGAAGAGGTTTTGGACTGTCTGCTGCAGGAACTGAAACGCCACGTTGAGTACTAAGAACAATATAATGGGTAAAGCGATCAAAAAGACAAGACATCGCCACAGCCAAGCGGATGTAACAAGAGAACGAAGTGAGAAGTTCATCATTATTTCAGTCACCACACTTTCATTAAAGAAGTGAAGACGCTTGTCTTTGCTTCGCTTCGAGCGACGCATCGAGCTTTTCGAGTTCTTCCTTATCTTTTTTCTCTGATAACTGGCGCTTTTGATCCTCGAGTGCTTGAATCTCGTCATCCAGCTGGACGAGTGTTGCGACTTGCTTCTTCAATTCTTCGTCATGGACCGTCTTAACACTCTCTTGTGCCTTCGTCACATCTTTCAATGCGATGTAAGCGCGTGTTTTGGCTTCCTGACGAGCTGTCGTCATCTCGACGCCCGTAAGCGAGACGGCACGTTTATAGTCTTTCTGCAAGATAGCAAGATCGAACGTTCCTTCGTCCGTCGGATAAACGGCTTGGAAGGCTTGCAGCGTATCCTGACGATTGGTCGCGAATCGTTTCGACTGCGTGATAATCGTCTCGACATCGATTGGATCCTTCGTCACGGAGACCGCTTGGTCGTAGTCCTGTTCTTCGACATACTGTGTAATCAGGAATTGCTGTTGTTCATCGTTCAACGACTTTCGTTTTTCGAGTCGTTCGACGAGTGGACCCGTCTCTCCCGTCAACGCTGCTTCATACAACGGTTGCCAATCTGACGTTTCCGTTTGGACGCCGCTCGGTGGATCCGGCTGAACGAGTTGGACAACGGACAACGCACCGAGGAGCAAGAGGCTGACACCGCTGACTCCGTAGACAAGACGACGTTGCCCGCGACGTAAGCGGGAGACGTGTGTCGCATTTGGCTGTTGCTGAATCACTGACGTCGTCATCGTCTTGTAGGATTTCGGCGTCAAACGTTCTAGGTTTTCGAGTAATAGGATCTTCTTCGTCGCATCCTCCTTTCGGATCCGAATGCGCGGGATCCGATCCTTCAGCTGCAGATAAAGATTCGGATAGATTGGATCACCAAACTGGAACATTCCTTTGTAGACGAGTTGGTCAGCATCATCAAAAATCCGGAACTCACTCGAGAAGCGTTCGTTCGCTTGCTGGGCTTCTTGATGGACTTGCGTCGATAATAAAAGTGCCTCCTCATAAGGGAGACGCTCATAGTTCGGAAAGGCGTCTTTTGGTACATCCGTGAAACGGACGAAGAGCATATATTCTCCTCCTTTGAAGCGAGACATCGTAACGAAGGTAATAAAAAAAGCCATCCAGTTTGGAATGACGGTCTGTGCGATCACTTGTTCAATTAGAATTTGATGTTGTCATTGACCATTTCAGCCAGCGTGACGGCGCCCGTGATGATGATCAGACCAACGGCACCACCGATGAGCCAACCGACTGCCTTCGATCGTCCACGATCTCCCCCGAAAATGAAGTAATAACCAGCAACTACGAAAGCAATCGCTGCCGAAATGACGGCGAGTCCTTGAAAGAAATTTAATAAACTAAGCCCTGTCTCATTCAATCCCATCTGTTTTCCTCCTCTCAATCCCGTGAAGTGGCTGCAGGTGATGTGAAGTTCAGTTTCGAGTCGAGTGCTTCCAAGATCAGTTCTTGATTCTCTTGGATGACGAGCTGATGCTGGGCGTCGAGCCACTCTTCATAGTCTTTCCCTTGGATCCGGAGCAACTTCTCAGCAAAGGTCTTGTTCTGCTTCTGTTCACGTGTCGGCATAACGTACACTCCTTCCTTGAGATCGATGCGCAGCAGCACATCCTTAAGGACAGTCGAAGTCGAGAAGGGCGGTGGGTTTGGAGCACGTTCTCCCACGAACTCTGACGTCCGGTACCGGACATCTGTCTAGGGTTTTTCGCTGACCCTCAACGAACATGTGACCTGTGGGCGAGTTTTAGGCGACTCTCGCCGAACCATTTCTGCGTATATCCCGCTCATCCGGTCACACGTGAGGGACACGCCGATATATGATTGGAAGGACTGTCCTTAGCGATATGCTGCTACGGTCATCAAATCCTATTCCTATTATCATTGGTTCGTGATATTTCATAAGTAGATACGTATTCATAAAGCATTTATTACTGGTGAACTAGTCTGCGGCGTGATACGTGAATCAGTTCATCGTTCGGATGCTTTCTTTTTGCAATCACTTGATTCTCTCCGACGACCGTACGGATTCGGTAATAGAGTTGCGAAATTTCTTGCGTCTCTTTACTCTCTTGTTCGATCGCAATTCGTCCGTGCAGCTGATAGGTCTTACCGTCAAACGTGCGGACGGAATCCGCAAGTGGCAGTTCTGCTAGATCGAAACGTTCTTGCTTTAGGTTGGACCAATTTCTCTTCTTCTCCATCCTTAAGTCAAACTCATCCCAAGGAATAGATCCTAATGTCTGTTCACAGGCTGTCGCAAGGATTTGGACATCCAGGATAGAAGGAAGTGAACGATTCCGCTCATAAGCGCTGATGGCTGCCTGTGATACTTCTCCGTATGTCTTTTCAGCTAACTCTACCTGACTCCATCCATGTTCCAGACGTTCACGTCGCAACCATTCTCCGAATCGGTACATAAATATGCTCCTTTCCTTCGAGAACCATAGTATGACAATGTCTTCCTGATGATAGTTAGAATATAGCAGATTATTCTGTTAATTCAACTTATATTTTAATATGTCAACTTTATTACATATGTCGATTTTTGACGATACATGCGTTATCAATGAAAAACTATTCGATTTGGCATCTAAAAGTTTAAATATGTATTTAAATTGTAAAAATATTTTAAAACGAGATAAGATCAATAATTTTAATTGTCTTTCTTAAGTAATCTGAAATGTGCACTTCAAACTTAACGATATTTATTTATCTAAGGCTACATATACATTCTCCGTCTTTAATTTCCACAATATTATGTTTACTATGTTTGCTTACTAATTATTCGAAATCTTTCTTACAATATTTATTCTCCGTTCATGTGAGGTAGTAACTAAACGTTCGGTAAGAGAGACAATCACATTAATCAAATCTGTTTTGTTATGAGACCGTCAATAATTATGTGTAAATAAGTAAATCCTTTTCTTGTATATATGTTGATTAAGCCTGTTTGAACATCTCAACCAGCTCTGCACGAGCTTGATCGAATCCGATATGGCAACGGGTGGAGAAGTTCTGATTATAGATTTCGAATTGGGAAACCAGGAAGCGGTCCAAGGAATCTTCGTTCGGGAATTGCTCCTTGCGCTTGCTGTATTTCTTCACTTTCTTATTGAACGACTCGATGAGGTTTGTCGAATAGATGCTTCGCCAAATCGATTTTGGGAAGTCGTAGAAGGTGAAAATAAAGGGATTGGATTCCAATGATCTTGTCACTTTCGGATAGGCGGTTTTCCATTTCTCGACAAAGGCTTTCAGTGCCTCTTCGCCCAGTTTCCGGCTTTCCGCCCGGTACACCGATTTGAAGTCTTCACAGATTTCTGGCCGGTCAGCGACACGGACTTTGTGGGAGATGTTGCGCGACAGATGGACGCAGCACGCTTGATACTTGGCATCCGGAAAAACCGCAAAGATGCGATCGGTGATGCCTTTCAAGCCGTCGGAGATAAACAGAAGCACCTCTTCGACACCGCGCTCCTTTAAGTCCAATAGGACTTCTTCCCAAACGAACGCGGATTCCGTGGGCGCCACTGTATAAGCCAGGACTTCTTTCGAGCCATCCTCCCGGATGCCAACTGCGATATAGACGGCTTCCTTGGAGACGGTGTCGCGCTTGAGGGAAATGTAAGTCGCATCCAGATAGACACAGGCATAGCGCTTATCCAACGGACGAGATTTAAACGCTTCGACCTGTTCACTCATCGCTTTCGTCATATTGGAAATCGTTTGCGGGGTGTAGTGATGGCCGTACATCTTCTCAATCAGATCCGAGATCTCGGACATCGTGACGCCTTTCTGGAACATGTGAATGACGAAAGATTCCAGCGTATCGTTTGAGCGCTTGTATGGAGCGACCGTCTGTTGGTTGAATTCGCCGTTCCGGTCACGTGGAATCGACAGGTTTAAATCCCCGTACTCCGTATGGAGTGTCCGCGTGTAGACGCCATTCCGGGAATTGCCGGAGTTGAAGCCGATGCGGTCATATTTTTCGTAATCCAGGAAAGCTGTGAGTTCGGTCTGAAGGAGCGTATTGACCGCTGTCTCCAGATGCTTGCGGAAAACTTCGGAGATGTCTTCTTTTTTTACTAGAGCTTGCATGATATCTGTTGTAAACTGAGTCATAGGGAAGGCCTCTTTTCTGTGAATGGGTTGTGGTGACTTAATTCTACAAGAAAAGGTCTTCCTTTTTCTATTTATTCATTTACACAAGATATTTTACGCTCTCTTTGTTATTACATACACCTTAATAATATACACTTCTCATGTATCTAAAATTTAAATTTATCCATAAAAAACTCCTTTCGAAAAGTGAACAGTTTTTTATTTCAACTGTTTACTTTTTGAAAGGAGAGTGTCATTAAGTCAATACATTAACCTTTTTCTTTTTTAGTATAAATTTTTATTATTCTAGTTCTTTGATTTTTTGCTTTATAAATTTTAAATATTTTTTTGGAAATTCACCGTCAGGGTTATTTTCGAAAAATAAGATGTATTTATACAAACTAAGTTCATTTGGACTGAGTTCTATCGCTTTTTTAGCATGAAATAATCCTACTTCATAAGCACCTTCTATATGACATAAAGGAGCTGCCATTAAAACAGAAGAAATATAGTGTAAATTGCTAGATTCATTACGCTGTAAGATAAATGATACAAAAGTATATATCACTATACTTTCTGTATAAACACCTAAAGCTAAAATTAGATCTTTTAATTCCTCTTCACTTAAATCTTTTGTCAATTCCTCTGCTTGTTCAAACTCTAAGTCAAAAATTAATTTCTTTATTTTTTTTTCTAACCTATTTAAGTTTACATTTCTATTCATTATTTATTCACCCATCCGTTCGATACTACAATTTTCCCGTTAATTCTAATAAATATTACAGTTACTTTATGCTTACCAATTTTCAACACTCTTTTTCTAACATCTTTACTGTCTTTGTAAGCACTTTCCTTCCCTTTAGAGAGCACTTTAGACATTACTTTAGCTATAGATTTCCAATCATTATCATTCTTAACAACTTTATCCCAATCGTGTTTTTTTGCCAAAATGTGCGATATTTTTTTACTTTTTAAATTAGCAATAGGTTTAGCGATTTTATTAGGTGACTTCGCTACTTTTTTCCACGCCCATTTAATACCTGAACCTGCTTTTTTCGCTAACCATTTCCCTGCAGTGAATGCCATTCTTAGTCTAGCTTCACCATCTGCATCAATATGATTGACTGGATCATTGTCTGTGTAATTGTATTGGTTTTGTGATTCAGGAGAATCAATAGATCCTGCTTTAGGATCTAATGCCAAGAATACGCCATTCTCAGGATTATAATAACGAGCCAGCAAATAATAATTTTGAGATTCGTCATCGAAATAGTAACCAGCGTAACGAATCGGATTCTCTTCAGCAATTTTTCCTTGAATAGATAAGATATTCCCGTAAGCATCGTACTGATATGATCCTACTTCATTATCCAGTTCATCACGAATACTTAAAACATCTCCACGATAGTTTGTTAAAAATTGATAAGAATTTGTAGAGAACGTACCAGTGTCAGTTTTTGTTTTAGTAATCATACCAAGAGGTGTAGACTCGTTCCACTCATAATAACGATACTGTGAAATATCACTTCCCACTTTTATAACTTCAATTGATAATAAATTATCGTTATAAAAATACTGATGAGTCTTATTGCCAACTACTTTAGAAATTCGTTGTCCATCTTCATCATACGTATATTCTGCAGACAATTTACCATCTAAAGATTGCACCTTAATTAAATTTTGTTGTTCATCATAATTATATTGGTACTTTTCATCTTTGACTAAATTTCCATCTAAATCATATAAATAGGGAATATCATTCTTTTTAGTAATTTGATTTAAATTATTATAGACATAGTTATTCTCTTTATTTCCTAAATTTGCAGATAGTCTATTTCCAACAGCGTCATACATATAAGAATTGGTACGATCTTGTAATACTTCTTTTATTAATTGATCATTTAGATTGTACTCAAAAGAAGTAATTTTACCATTCATATTTTCTTTAGAGATGTTACCGCTTTTTGTATATTGATATTCTATATACAATGGTTTCTGTTTTTTCGAAGTATACTTTAACGATTTAATTAAATTTAATCCATAGGATTCCGTCTCTAATTTCAATAAATCTTCATTTAAAGTTACAGTAGAACTTACATTTAAAGAGTTTGTATCAATTTTATAATCATGTATGACATTATCAATTGTGTATCGAACTTGGTTTAAATCATCACTTTCCTCTTTAAAAGAGTTGCTTTGAGAAACGGTAAATTCTTTTCCAATAGATGAACTTACTTCTTTAACACGTTCAACATCGTCGTAATTATAATTTTGATTAAAAGCATCAAATGAATATGTTTGTAATAAGTTTTCCTGTTCAGAGAATAAATAATTTTTTAATAACAAATTATTTTTTAAAACTTTTATAATATTTCCGTTTCCATCATAGATGTACTTAAATGAATCTTTACCATTATTTACATATTCAATTTGTCCATCAACTGTATAAGAATAGCTGGTTTCTTTTTTAGAGGGCCATAATATTTTTTCAATATCACCGTTTATTCCGTATTCGTAGTTTATTTCAATAGTTGGCATCTTAACTGAAATTAGGTGATCATTCTTATCATATGTGTAAGTCTTTGAACGACCTAACGCATCTGTAACGACTTTCAAGTTTTTATTGTCATCGTATTGATAAGATGTTTTTTGACCCAATTTATTTTCAACCGATACTATAAGATGTGGATGTAATGGATCATATTCATAAGAATTTTCATGATTTTCAGCATCTATTTCTTTTAGTGTTTCACCATGAATTGAGTAAATGACGGAAGTAGTATTCAGTTGGTTATCTGTCAAACTTACTTTATTTTTAGTATCATCATATTCAGTTTTTTCAGTCGTTCCATTTGGATATTCTACTTTAGTTATTCTGCCAAAAACATCATATGAATAATTAGTTTCTTCATCTTTAATCTTAGATTTTGTTAACAGAGAGTCAGTGTATACATTATTCACAACTTCTCCATTAATGTCAGTCGATTTTATAATATTGTTATTTTCATCATAAACGTTAGAAATAGTACCTTCACTTGTAGTAATGTTTAAAACATTACCCTTACTATCATATGACTTTGTTTCATTTATTCCATTGGAAGACGTTTTCTTTATGACATTGTATTGATCATCGTATTGAAATAGTGTTTTCTCATCACTTTCTTCTCCTGGCGAAACTTTTTCAATGACTACATAATTGTTTCCATTACTATCTCTCTTATAAGTTGTTTCATTATCACTTTCATCTGTTACAGAGAATTCGTTATGAGATGAGTCAAAATTATAACTCTTCATGACAAAAGGATTAATTTCATCTTTTGGTTTTGATGAAAAAATTAACTTGTTAACATTGTACTCAAAAATTGTTTCACTGTTTTTAGGGTCAATGTATTTCTGAAGTTCTTTATTTGTATTGTATTGAAATTCTTCAGTAATTGTACGAGTCGTTTTTTCACTTCCAATTACAGTTTTAACAAGTAAATCATTTAAATAGTAAAACTTAGTCCAATGATCACCATGCTTCACTTGACTAACTCGATTATTCTCGTATTCAATCTTTATTTTATCCTCAGGTGCACTAGAATTTTCACGAGTTTCATAGACCTCAATTAATTGTTTCTTTTCATTTCTAATAAAATTAAGTTTATTCTGTAATTCATCCTCGTATGAGGATAATACATATTTTTTTAATAACTGATCTTCTTCAAAATATTTGATAAGACCTTCTTTAGTTTTCAATTTATATCGATTGTTTTCTTTTTGTAGTTCTTGATACGTACCTTTTGGAGATATTAACTTTCCATTAATATTTTTAAATATATGAATTGTTCCATCTTCATCTGAATAATGAACGTCGCCTCCAGTCACTTCTTCCAAACTTTCATTTCCAATAAATGTCCAACCTAATCCTAGAGAAGATGATTTAAAGGAACGAGAATTATATGTTCTTGTAAAATCATAATCTAATTTACTTTTTGAAATAAGTGATTCGTCTGTAAATTGTAATGCCATATTGCCAGTTGTTACATTAACATAAGAAGTTGCATTACCAAATTCAGTTTCATCGTATGAATAGAAGTCCTCGATACCTATTAAATCTTCATGAAGGTTAATAGAATTTTTAGCAGTTCCTGAAAGGTTACTCAGACCACGCTGACCAGATACTTTTCCTTCTTCTGATTCATAAGCCGTATCATCGTCATCGAAAAAGGCTACTACATTGGCTGTATACGTTTTACCTAACTCATATGCTGTTTTAGGTGTCGTAAAGGACGTTGTTCCTTTGACTTTGTACTTTTCAATCGACGTGCCATTATTCAATTGAACTTCATAATAATTTGCACCGACTGATGGCGACCATTTCATCGTTAAACTCGTTTTATTTTGAACAAGATTATCGTCGTTTGCTGTGATGCTTACATTTTTCGGAGCATATAGTTTCATATATCCGTAGTTAACATCTGATGAAGGAGAGTCACCCGCAGCTGACGTTGCGATGACACGTACACTATAACGACTTGAACTACTTCCATACGTAGCACTTGGATCGATTGGAAGTTCAGCACCTTTAGCGATGCTTGTAGCATCATCAAAGTTCACGTCATACAAATCTGTAACGCCCGCTTTAATCTGATCATCTGTTGGCCAGATTTTTTTGCCTTTCGTACTGATCGAAGTCGTATCTTTTCCTACAGTATAATTTTTATACACGGAACCGTTCCAAATTCGAACTTTATAACCTGTCGCGTTAGCTACTTTGTTCCATTTAACGTTTAGCCAGCCTCGACCTTTATTGATTGTGTCTGCTTCACTATACGTTCCTGTAGTTACCGTTGGTAAATCTGGTTCTCCAGCTGGGACAGGAATCTCTTTCGAGATAATAGTTGAAGATGGGCCGTCTCCCGTCGGGTAAACAGGGATAACGCGGAATTTATAAGCCTTCGCTGTCGTTGCACTCCCTAAATTAGCTGAGTAAAATGCTGACGGATCAACTGGTAGTTCGGTACCTGTACCATCGAGTTTATAACGAGACGAAGAAGTGAAGGGTGCTTTTGGGAAGATCTTTTTATCCTTCGATGTCCAACTAAGTCCGCTACCTGTGTAAACCGTCTCATATCGGTACCCATCAAACATTTGGAGTTTGTATGAAGAAGCACCAAAAACAGATTTCCAATTCACGTTGACGGATCCTGTTTTAGCAGTAGCATTGTCTAATTGAGCTGACATCGTCGGTGTTGGCATTTGATCATAGTGGTAAGAAATGACTAACTTCGGCTTATTTGCACTTTCCGATGCCGTAATCTTTTTCCAATACGTTTGTCCGTTACCATTTGTATGCAACTTAAAGCCCGTATTTGGTCGTTCTTCGGATACCCATGCCTGTAACGTACTCTTAACGTCAAGCTTTGCCCATTCGTCTCGACCAACTAACGTAGAAGAAATTTTAGTTGAAGACGGTTTGTTGTTCCAGTTGACTTCATTAATTGCCCATTTACTATTGGCTTCATCGACCCATAGTCCATTCTTCTGTGTCGCATAATAAGCATGCGTAACGTAGGCTTGAAGAGAAGCGGAGTCAATAACAGCACCTTTGAGTTCGTTTGCTACACTGAATTTGATGAAAGCGTAGTTCGTCCCAGATGTACTATCGTAGTATCCTGTCTGCAGTACATATTCACCTTGAACAGGATCCCATTTTTCATTGAAGTTTGTTGTTGGTGCCTTACTCGAAATATAGGCATCACCTAAAGCATCAATAGACACAGAAGGGTCAACGTAGATTGGATATTTCCGATCACTTGAAGCTAACCATTCTTTGTCAATATCTAAGATCAGGCTATAAGTACCATTCGTGTTTTCTTCAAGAAGATAACGTAATTGTTTAGAATATGTTCCTTCGCCTTTTCCTTCATTAATATTCGAGTCCATCATTTCAGGGGCAGGAAGAGTAAATACTGCTTCAGAGTCACCTGTTTTTTCAAGAAAATCGATGGACCCGTCTTGTTGTAGCACAGGCTTTAACTTTGTACGCAGTGTGTAAGAAAACTGATTAATTCCTGTGTATTTTTTAATGATCCAGTCTTCTTTAACCTCTTCGTTAAACGTGATATGACGAAGATCGACATCAGGATACACATCGGTATATTGAACCTTATTATTTTCTAATGAAGTTTTACTTAATAAATTAGGGTTTATTTTTTGTCCTTGTTTGGAGGCACCCGTCAATTCGAATTCGACTTGGTGAGGTCCTTTTTTAAATGTAAATCCGGTATCGTGTTGTAGGTTCTTAGGGAACTCGGCTACAAGCGACGTATTTTCCGTTGCAAGAATGTCTTTATCGGAAGGATCTGTCGATACGGTGTTATCGATTTCTTCAAATGTATCCTTAGTTTTAGCATGTACTGGTTCTGCATAAATTTCTTTATACAGTTTCCCTTGGTTATCTTTGAATGTTTTAGTAAATGCTGTGCGTGCTGCTTCAATTTCGTCCATTCCGTCAGTAGTGATAGCTTGATTCAATGAAACCTCTTTTTCTTTAGGATCATCTTGATTTGAATTTGCAAACACTAAGCTTGAAGGAACCGAACTAATCAGTAAAGTAGAGGCAATTAGTCCGCTAAAAAGCTTTTTAATATTCACCTATTTTTCATCTCCTATTTTGTAAAAATTGTAGTGGAAACGCCACCATTTGAAATAGTACCATGATAATTACAAATTAGAAATGATAATTCTATAAAATGTTAATTTTTTTATAAAAATTGTTTTTTATTTTTATCTTAATAATGTTTCAGAAAATTTAATTACATTATTTTAAATAATCAACCTAAATATTTGGAAAAAATATTAGTGTCTCTGAAAAATTGTTTAGAATATTTTGAAAGATGGATTAGCTTTTTAACACCGTCAGAAAAGATGATCGTAATGATTGGATAATAGTTAAATCTATTTAAAGAAATATACATGCGATCAATAAACTTAATACTTTAATATTTTTCAGTTATAAATGAACTACCCTCATCAAATACACTGCAATTTGATAATGTTTATTAATTAAGATTGATATGAAAATTGAGATGAGATCAATATAATTCACAGTTCTCAATTAAGCTGCGTATTTATGAGTAACAGGTTATTATAGTAAATTTTTAAAATCTTATTTACTTAACTTAAAAAGTAAGCCTTTTAATCATTTTTGATTAATCTAAAATTTGAAATGAGGATAATTTTTTACTTAAAAATGGAAGGCGATGTGAAGTTATTGAAAAAATTCATAGCAGGGTTAGCATTATTGTTTGCATCTGTTAGTTTGCCTGTTGATGCAAGTTTGAGCTTACCAACAATCAGCCAAATTAACGAAGAAATTAATAATACCTATGTAGTACGGGGAAATACGTTTTATTATTCAGATTATGACGGGACTAAGCTTTATGATCTAAACATTGGAACACTTCTTCGAGTAGACGACACTTATGACAAATTATTGGATGTTAGCTCAGACGAAGCATGGACCGTACAAAAAGAGTCTGAAGAAGATACACTCTCTATCCATAATCGTTTCGGTGAGCGTGTCTCTGATTTGTATCGCCTAAACTACAACGGTGTAGAGTATGATTTAGGTTATGACATCCAAGCAAAATTCTTACCAAATTCCTCAATACTGATTATTGCAACAAATGATAATCTCATATTTTACGATGTAAAAACGGATACCGTCTCTCTTATCCGTGGAATGGACACACACGGAACTTTAGCTGTCTCTAATCAATACATCATGATCGGAGATGATTCTTCTATACGGGTCATTGATCATAAAGGACAAACAGTAACCGAAATTCTACCTTCAGAATCAATGGTGTCGTATGATTTAACGCTAGCGAATGATCTCATTTATAATACAGTGAGTGGTCGAGTGTATCGGTATACAAAAGACCTCAACAAGGTATCCATGTCTTCACTAAAAACAACTGCTTCAATTGATTTAGATGAAAGTGGCTTATTTTTAGGGACAAGTGGTGGAGCACTCTATGATATGGAAACTTCTAAAAGAATCTTTACGAATATGATAGGGGGTTCAATCGGCTTTAATCAGAACACTTCGCGGATTCTTGCAGTAGGGGATTTTGTAAAAGTATACGATTCTAAAAATTTGAATAAGCGTACTGTTAAAGTAAGCGTCAATTCTAAGCTAAATTCACTGGTGGAGCGAACAGAAATAACACCGTCTATCATTTTAACTTCAAAAAATGGAACGAGTTCCACTATCATATCTCCTATTACATGGCGTACGGATAACTCTCAAGTCGTCTATTTTTCAAAAGGTAAATTAATCGCTAAATCACCTGGAAAAGCGACAATTAAAGCTACTTTTGAAGACTTCACGGCGACTTTATTAGTAACTGTAAAGAAGGATCCGCGACCAACGAATATCCAATGGCTAACTAGTCAAAAGAATACACTGAATCAACGAGGCAGCTTTTTAAACGCACCTTATAAAATGTATGATGCGTATTCTAAAGTCAAAGGACCGAATGGAAAACTTTATTACTATGGAAGTGTTTATACAAGTGGTGTGTTAAAAGATAAATGGCTTTACGGAACATATCGAAAAACCAAAACAGTTGATGAAATCATGCTTCCTTTAAGTCTCGAGAAAAGAACAGATATTACTGAAAAACAAATAATTAGTGTATTCGGAAAAGCTAATAAAACGTATAAAAAATCAGATGGCATGTCTTCTAAAGTGACACTTGGAAAAAAAGTTCTAGAGCAACACACTATAAAAAAGACGAGCTTTTATATTTTAAAGAAAAAGCATGCCTTAGAAGTTGTTTATGACAGTAAAGGATTTGCACGTTATATGCATCTCTTTGAATCTGAACCAGAATGATAAGAGTATTTTCTTATCTGGTCGAGGGAGAAAAGACTACATCTAAAGTGAAACGATTCAGATTTATTGTAAACAGTAAAGGGGTATCGCATCTATAGGGGGAAAAGGCGTGAGCAAAAAAGTGTATTTTATATCAGGTCCTGCAGGAGTAGGTAAATCAACTACTTCACTAGCTTTAGCTGAGGCATTACAGAAAAGTTCTTATATTTCTGGAGATACTATCAGCCATCTTCCAGTTTCAGGTCACGAAAAACCTTGGGAGTCTGAGGCAGCTAAAAAATTAACTTGGGAAAACATCAATGCATTAACAACTAATCTATTACATGCCAATTTTGAAGTCATAATAGATTAGATCATTTCTATAGAAGATATTAAAAAGTACGCATCAGAATTGATAACTTCGGGTGTCGAAGTAAGATTTGTAATTCTGTGGACAAATCATAACGTTAATTTAGAACGCGATATGGCTAGAGATGTAACTGAACAGATGGGGGACCGTGTTAACGTTTTAAGAGATGAGTTTTTATCCATAAAAAATCAACATAAATACTTCCTTGACTCTACCAATTTATCAGTAAACGAGGTCGTCGAATCAATACTACAAAATGACGCTTTTTGTCTGAGTTCACTAACTAAAGGATGAGGTTATTATGAGAATAGCAACATTTAATATTTGGAATAAGGACATTGAGTGGGAGAGTAGAATAAAAGCAATACGCAATGAAATTGAAAGAATAAATCCTGACATCATTGCTCTTCAAGAAGTGAGATCTACGATTAATTCAATAAATGAATTAAACGTTGCTCAGTATATTTGTGACGAGTTAGAGTCATATCAATGTGTTTTTAAAGAGTACCCAGCCTCTCCGGATGAAGGCTTAGCTTTTTTAAGCAAAATTCCAGTCACATCAATTAATACAACTTGGAATACAGATACACTTGAGTCTAATTACTGTGCTATTAGAATAACCATCAATCATGATAATGTTGATTATGGTATTACTAATGTTCATCTAAACTGGAGAACAGAAGAAATACGTCAACAACAAATTACGTTCGTCAATGATTGGATTTCAGCAAATCAGAACCCTTACGAAATACTTTGTGGTGACTTTAACGATCTTCCGTTCTCTAATACTTATGAGCATTTAATCAAAGATAGCTGGTACGATGTAGCACTGTTAGATGCTACAAAAAATGAAACAACTCCTCAATCGACTTTAGACTTCGAGAAGAACCGTTATCTAAAGGAAAATAAAGAATCACGAGAATCTGTACGCTATGATTGGATTTTCATGAAAAATGATAGCAATGTAGAAGCCTTACATATAGAATCAGTAGAAGTTTTTGGAAGTAAGTTAACGAAGCACGACATGGTTTTACCGAGCGATCACTATGGTGTATTGACAGAATTTAAATAGGAACTAGATTGTGGTGGAATTTAAGCCGTTTATATTATCATGAACCTTCGATTCCATAAACGATTATCAAGATATCGCCATGAAGAATCGCTCCAGCGAATAAGTAGCGAAAGGTCGCGATTTACAAGTAGTGTTGTCGAGCTTGAGAGCCTTTAAAGGGACGTTACGATCACGATCAGCAAGAAAGACCTGGGGAAAAGCACGTAGCCGCCTAAGAACCCTTAAAACAGCAATAGGACGAAAAAAAAGAAATAAGAAAAATGTCCTTCCAAGCTGGAGGGCGTTTTGTTTAGTGACGAGTGACACCTTGATAGAGTCCGTAGATCCAAATATCGTGCCGTTCCTGCTCTTGCGATCCATTCATAAAAGTCTCGATTGCAGGACCGAACGCTGGGTTATGCTTCATAGATAAAAGCAGTGAATTTCACATCTGTATCATATGACCTAACCAATAGGTTAGAACTTAAAGATGTGGTACTTATTCTTTTTTCTTACTTGATCGAATGCGATGACCTTCGCAGCGTGTATCTTATTCATTTGTAGAGACTCCAATTGAACGACAAATCGTATGTCTGAACGTCATCTATAAGTCTCTAGATGACGGAGGTTCCTGATATTTTATCTACTGACTATACATGCATGAGAAGGGGAGCTTGCTCATTTTCGTCTAGAACTAACAATGCCCCCTGTTTGATGAGTGGGGCTGTAGGATTTACTACGAAATACCGCTTTGTCTCATTCGATCTTGCACCCTACTCCTCATGCATGACTTCCCTCTTCCTTTTACGTACCTCCCTTCTTACCTACACGCGAATCGAAACGAAACGAAACTTTCCCTTCTATATCTCTCTGTTCATCTACAATCATTGTATCAATTCACTCTATTTTCCATTTGTCTCATTATCATAAGAATACTTATCAAAATGAGACAAAACACGTAATCGCTACTAGTAGTCTCCCGATAAGCGCGCATCCTTCTACATATCCAGCGATCGTCACTCCCCTCACCGATCGTTGTGATAATTGCATTATGTTAACTAATATTCTATTTTAATTTACTTGTGATAATTAGGTATTATCACAAGTAGTTGTTTGTTATAATAATTATAGATATAATATGTAATACAATAAAAAATAGACAACTTCGCTATATATACATTTGTATATCAATCATAATATGATGTAATACAAAAATAATCGATAAATCATGTATCAATCGAACAAAAAAGTCTTCAAAAGAGGAAGCGATGAAAAAATAGACTGGAGGATGGATTATGAACGAAGAACTAACAAAAGAAATAACAAATGAAGTTGTGATCAGAGAAGAAGCAGCACTCGCATTTACTGATAGCCGCGAAAAGTTACTCGCGGTGCTTGAGGACGATCACTTAAATATGGAAGCGCTAAGCGATCTCGAGATTTTCGAACTATTTTGGGCAACGGAGTTATTTCCGATTTATAGCCAAAAAAGCCCGCATACCAAGCGGGCTTACAAGCAAGATCTCGATTATATTTTGCGGTTCTTTGTCACCAAGACGCAGGGTGTGAAGCAGCTGACGATCCTCAATCTGCATGAGTACTTAAAAGAGGTCCATGACCAGTATGCCCCCCGGACCGTTAAGCGACGAAATGCTATGTTGCGACGTTTCCTACGCTTCCTGCATGTCAATGACTACCACGTGCGCGACCTGTCAGTGCAAGTGAAGGACCAGATGAAGCCAGAGCCGCTCCGTCGCGAGATCGACTTCGACGAGATGGAGGCGATCGCCCTCGCCTTCCGCCACACCGTGAAGCAAAAAAAGAACCGCGAGCTGCTGCAACTGCGGAACGAAACAATAGGGTATCTATTATTAACTACAGGGATGCGTGCTTCTGAGCTATTATCACTTCAATTCAGTCATGTTCATGAAACACCAACAATGAATTATATAGAACTCAAAGGAAAACGCGATAGATGGAGACGTATCCCTTTGTCAAAAAAATCGCTTCATCTGATTCAACGATTAAATACGTTAATGCGAATCGAAGACTTCAAAAACCCTCATATTTGTTTTAATATTCGGTCAAAAGATAAATCTATTTCATACGAAGCATTAAGATTAATCGCACAGTCTGTACCACTACAACAAAATTCAAAAGCCCATTCACCACACTGGTTCAGACGCTCATTTATAACAAAATTGTTAACCGAAGGTATCCCATTATATCAGGTCATGAAAGTGTCAGGTCATGAATCTATACAAACTACTAACAAATATCTTCAAGATCTAAAAAACGAAACTATTATAATACCTTTTAATTAGTACTAACTTTTTTTATTTTTTGTAACTTGATAATGATACTAGCTCATAGGATGTAATTAAAGTAAGCAAACATGAATTCAATGAAACAAAAATTATATACATTCCAAAAAACATGTAATCTAAGATTTAATAAAAATAATCATGTATGTTGTGACAAACTGCTTGCAAGTAAAAAAATTGTTTTAATAAAAAAAAAAGATATAATAATTTATAGATGATTTAATTACTAAAAATCCCAAAGGAGGATTTTCTTTGAATGACACTACAATTGATTTAATAAAAAGTTGTCGAAAACATGATGACCTTTATTATTTGCAAACTGATTTTGAACAAATCCCACTAAAAGAAGATGATTTTAAAATTCATGAGTTATTATTTGAAGTAAATGATTTAGTATTCATAAGATTTATTAAAGCTAGTTTATTAGAAAATCATTTTGATGAAAAAGACGAAGAAGGTCAATATATTATCAATAAATTCTTTTTTCTTCCCTGGAATAAAGAAAAAGAATTACTAAATACGCTTCAAAAGAAGGATAAGCGCGGGGTGTATTCTTTTGCTGAGGATCTATTAGATTATTATTCAGATGATATGTTCCAAACAAGAGACTCTGTAGAAACTTATCAAAATCATAGATATAGAGAACAAATGATTAGTTTAGACGAAAGAAAAAATCATGGTACTTCAATGTATATCTTATATAATAGAGATAAAGTTCAGAAAGCAGACAGTAATAGCTACTCGCCTAAAAATATGCTAACTTTTGGAGACATTGATTCTTTAGATACTGTAAATAGAAAGGAAATGCTAATTTACTGCGGCTTATCAATTTGTAATTTGATTTCATTAAAAAACCATTTAATCTCTCTAGGAAAACTTCGTAAAAATCAAGGGATAGTTGAGGGCGGAGATAATATCTATTATAATGATCCACCAAACTCACACTATAATTTTTACAAGCAATGCGAAGATATTAATGGTGTTAGCTATTCAAATATCTCATCTCAATTTAATTTATTAGATAATTTTATCACTTTAAATAGAAGCCAGTTTAAACAAAGAAGAAAAAACTCAAGAAGAAGAAGTTAAGAAAGGAGGAATTTAAAAATGAAAGAAATTAAGTATTCTATTTCAAATGATATAATATATGAATTCAATATATTACAAGATAAAATTTTGAAAAACAAAATTGTTTATCTAGAATTAATGTTTCCCATATTATTTTCCTATGAAGAAAATGATGAAATATACTTATCATATGTGATAGACCATGACGAACACGAAAAGAAGCTTAATGTTATAACTACTCAAATCGAAGACTATTCAAAAATTGAAAAAATGATTAAAGCCAATTTATCGGTTTTTGATTTATTCGACGAAGAGTACAATCATAATGTCAATCTTTTTAGTTTCAACAACAAAAAATATATTTCTAACAAGATAAAATTAGGAGACCCTTGTGATAGTTATTTATCACTGCCTGATTATCACAAAATGGATTTAATAATTGAAGACTTATTGCCTGAAGATGATTTTTATTTCTCACCTTTACTTCCGAACAAATGTAGTTTAACTAACATTGCAAATGAACTTTTTTTAATAAAAAAGAAACATCTTATAGAAAAAGAATACGAGATTTTAAAACTCAATAATTCTATTGACACTTATATTTCTTCCACAATAAAAGATATTAACCAAGTAATTAAATCAAATTTTGATAATTTATTGGAATTTAGTGCGAATGATTTTAAACAATTTAAATCATATACAAAATATAATAGAAAAGTAGGTAATACAAATGAGTACTATAACTACAAACTTAAATAAATTTGTTATATCCAATATTAATTATCAATTTAGAAATGATGTTTCTGATATAAAAAAACTTATTCCTGATATTTCACATGAAGATTTAGAAGAACATGATTTTAATTCAAAAGTTATTCAAGATAACTCTATTAAGCTAGCTACTCACAGAGACCTTGATGAGTTATTTGTTGAATTAGATATTAGAGTAAAAGAAGAAATCGATTTGAGTGATTTTACAAGAGAAGAACTTAGTTTTATTGTAAAATCTATTGATTTATCTGTTAGATTTTACTTTGATATCAATCTAGATGAGAATTTAAAGTCATATGAGAAAAATGAAGAATTCATTGAATTTGTTAGGGAAACTATAATGGAAAAAGTAGTAGATATATCAATTAATCAATCAATCGATATTATTAAAAGATTATCTTCTTTAGATCATAGTGAAGTTTTAGAATTATCTTTCCCAAAATCTAAATATGAAAATGTAAATTATCTAATTGAACCAAGTAGTAAATAATTTTTCTGATGGAGTTTGTTTAAGTATGTACAATACTGATTAAAGAAAACCTTATGTGTAATTATTAATTATTCAGTTAGATTATTTTCTTAATCCACCATCAATCTGAGCTAGCATTTAATCAATAATTTATTATGAATATACTGTTAATTTTTACATAGTAACTTGACTCTATACGAAGTTGCTATTGAAGGATTTTGGTACTTTCTGTCATGTGCGTACTTATTACAATTCGTCAAACTAAAAAAACCAACCATAATAAATTAACTCACCTATTATAAAGAACATATAAAGACATTTGATCAGGCTACTCTGCATCATATTTTATTGATGTAAAGTAGCCTTTTGGGACATTACTTTTATTTGTAGTAGTTTATTGTGGTGCTTCTCTTTTTATAAAGTGTCGTTTTAACTTGGTAAAGGTGTAACACACTAAGGAGGAGATGTTTCGATGAAGGAAGCAGCAAAGTACTCTTTATTAATGATCTTAATGGTGATAGGTCTTGTGTTATGCGACGTAATTGTTTACTCGGGTAGCGAATTGATTATCGCTTGGGGTGGCTTAGAAGATTTTTTTAAAGTCATTGTCTGTCCTGTGCTCATTATCTTGATTTTAGGATAACGGACAAAGATAATACTGCGTGAGAGGATCTATCTTCTCACGGAATCTTGAAATTGTGACCAGTGTGTCGCAGCAATCGGATGAGTTAATATTTAAATTTAACTATGATATCAGTTTTCACTGCTATTAATTCATTCGATCATCTCTCTCGTGTGTGGGTCATACTCATTAACAGTCATGTTCAGGAGTATGACTTTTTTATATTTTTTACAAGAATTGCACTTCTCTTATGATTCATAAAAACAAGAATAATCCACCTTTATTTCTTGAACCACAGATAGACAACTTAATATGGAACAACAATTTAATTAAATTTCTGTATTGAAAATATTTAAAGATAAATATCTAATTAGTGAGTAACCCATGTAAAAAACCTCACTTCAATCACGAAATGTGAACTGTCCCATAAAAGTTGGACATAACAATCCAACTTTTATGGGGTATTTTTTATGGTCAAATATACGAAGGCATTTAAAGTCCAGATTGCTTAGCGTTATCTAACGGGATGAGACGGATACCGAAGTGTGGTGAAAGAATTCGGGATAGCGCGTGACCTGATCTGTGAGTGGTCACGTCTCTATGAGCGTTGGGGGGTAACGATCTTCGATCCTTTCTATACAACATACTCGCCGGCATTTAAACTGGAGGTATTAAACGATATGGCGATCGAGGTATGAACGGGAAGGGACCGCAAGTCTGTTCGTCAAAACGAAAGGACGTACCCCAATGGCTAGAAGCAAGAAGAAGGATTTTGAAGAGATGACAGAAGTCGAGAAGCTCAAAGAGCGGATCGAGTATCTCGAGATGGAGAACGCTGCGTAAAAAAATTGAAAGCCTTGGTTCAAGAAGAGAATGCGCGACGAATTGCGATCAATCTATCCCGTTCCGCGACTCCTCCGCGTGCTCGGTATGGCACGAAGCGTTTATTACTATTGGCGGACGCGCCTGACGGGCGAAACAAGTATGCGGGAGTGAAGACAGCCATCCATGCCCTCTTCCACGAACACGAGGGACGATGTGGCTATCGTCGCATCCACGCACTTCTCGAACGCCAGGGCTTCCGGCACGATCCGAAGACCGTGCGCCGTCTTATGAACGAGCTCGGTCTCAAATGTCTCGTCCGCATGAAGCGATACCGCTCCTATAAAGGACGGGTCGGAAAGGTCGCACCGAATCTTCTTCAACGTGACTTCAAGGCAACCGGTCTGAACCAGAAATGGGTGACTGACGTCACTGAATTTCACCTGTTCGGGGAGAAGATCTACCTCTCGCCGATGATGGACTTGGGAAACCGTGAAATCATTGCCTATACCCTATCGGACCGCCCTACATATCGATTCGTTGGCGAAATGTTGGACCAGGCAATCGGGAAGCACGACCGATTCTGCATTCCGACCAAGGTTGGCATTATCAGTATCGAACGGTCGTCGGTACGCTCCACGAGCACGGCATTAAGCAAAGTATATCCTGTAAGGACAACTGCCTCGACAGCGCAGCCATCGAAAGCTTTTTCGCCATGCTCAAATCAGGGCTCCTGTATCTCAAGGAATACAATGACATGGACCACTTCAAATGTGAGCTCGAACATTACATCGAATTCTATAATCATCATCGTATCAAGAGACGACCAAAAAAAACTGAACCTTGAATGGTAAACATTTGATAAAAAAGCTAGAAGCTCTCGAAAGAGAGGCGAAGTACCGAAACTAACGGTATCTGAGCCCTATCAGGTAATTAATACTGTTTTACTGAAACAATCATTAAGTCGGTTCGATCAGGAGGAGCCTGGTAAGATATTCGTCACAGACATCACTTATCTCCGTATAGGATCTGACCCAACTGTTTATATCTCTTGTGTGAAGGATGTTGCTACTCGTGAAATTATGACACATCATGTATCTACAAACCTCCATATGGAACTCGTCCTTCATACAACGAATAAATTCATAGAAAGACTTGAAGAGAATATACACTCGGAATCCATGATACATTCCGATCAAGGATTCCATTATAAGCATCCTGTTTATCAAACACACAACCGTGAGATGAAAATGCTTCAATCCATGATCATGCCCCGATAGAATCGTTCTTTAGGCACTTAAAAAATTATGTCGATTATAAATTAGCATCTGACCCCGATGAGGTCAGTGTCATGGTCGATGCTTACATTAATTATTACTATTGCGAACGAAGACAATGGAAAATACAAAAGATGACTCCGATACAATACCGAAGCCATCTTATAGCAGCTTAAAGTGTTAAAGGTGCTTTTATTAAAGTCTCCAAACTCTAGGGCTCAGCTCAAGGCTACATAAACCAGTTAACTTAACTATTATGTCAATTTGTAACAATTTTCCAACCTAGATTTTCCATTCAATAAAATATCTTCAAACTCATCAAGCTTTAGTCTTTCTAATATTTGAATTGATTCATTAAATCCTAATTTAAATGTTCCGATATCTGAATAGTTAACGTCAACATGATGTAACGGATGATCTTCTTTTTCATTTATTAAATCATAATCGTATCTAATGTAACAAGGTTCAAATGTCATTAAAAACTTAATTACTGACCATAAATCTGATTCCATCTCTTTCGAAATATTAAACTCTCTTAGTAAATCATCATACATGTAAATAAAATCTACTATATCGTGATTATCTTCATTAAGATCTGAAAACCATTTATTTTTACACAAAGTTGACAAGATTTCTAACACATATAGGTCAATAACTATTTCTCTGTTATTAAGAAAGAAATATGTTTGTTCACCTTTTATTGAAATATTAAACGGAAATATAATAGAGAAATGTTTTAAAACCTTATTTTCTTCATCCTGAATAGTAAAATACATTCTTCTCGTCGATCCCTTATCTCTAATAGCAAAACTTCCTATTCCTGTGTCTACAGGATTCAGGTCAGTTAAAATTACTTTTAAAGTAACAACCAGTATATGGATGACTTGAGCTTTACTCTTTAATCTTGATCGAACCATTTTATCTAAATTTTCGAAATTACTAATTATATACGAGTTTTTAAGCATTTTAAGCCTCCAACATAGATTTTACTAAATTTTCCAAAGTTTCATATTTTGTAGTTGGGGTGTTTAACATGCTTATTGCTGCTTGAATACGATTTTGGTCATTAAATTCTAAATTCAATTTTTCAAAAATTTCATGTAAAACTTCATACTGCGATTTCTTAGGTTGTTTAATTTCCCTTAGTAATCTTCTTTGTAGTGCCTTTTCATTTTCCGTCGGTTCAATAGTATTAATTGCATCCGTATTTTGTATCGTTTCTAATCCCGTTTTAAAAATATCTATAATTTCTAGATTATTTATTTCTTGAACCACTAGATAAGATGTTAAGAAGGATCTTGTTAAAGACATATAAAAGGTATTTCTTTCCGCAAAATTCCTTGTAATTTGATGATTAGCTACACAAATTACAAAAGGAAATTCTAGCCCTTTAATATTGTTTTTATTGGAAATAGTAATTTTTCCTTTTTCTACTCTTTTATCCTTGTAAGTAACACTTGAGTTCCAGTTAAAGTTCTCAAAAATACGTGCTTGTACATAAGTTATAAAATCATAGTCATTTTGTGATAATTTATTATTTGTAAAAATAATAGCTATGTCATCCGGAATAACATCATTATGTATTTCTACAATTTCTTTAATTACATTAAGAATGCTTTCCAAAATATCCGTTGTTGGTATTATTTTTGTACATTCCAAACCATCCATATCCATTTCTTGGAATCGAAGAACTTTTTCTCTGGTCAAATTGTAATTTCGACCATTATTATTTACTAAATATCCGCATGCATCCCACCCACTTTTTTCCAACCAATTAATAGTAGGATTTTCAAATAACCCCATCCCAACAGCGTGAGCAAACATTAAATTTTTAGGATGTGTCCTGTACACTTTATTTAATGAAAAGTCCGGTTCAGATGCTAATTCTTGCATTTCAAAAATATCTTGAAATATATCTCCCGCTAAGTATACCGTTTTAGATGTAACCATTTTACACAATTCAATAAACTCATCAGGAAAATCTTGAGCTTCATCAATTAAAATATAGTCAAAATAAGGATTGATTTCTTCACCATTTTCTATCATCTCTTTTAAAAAACTTAAACTTTGTTGACACGCACGCTGAAATTTACCTTCTCTTACATCCTTTACATTAAAAAATGGTAAGCCATAAATATTACATATTAATCCGTAGAGTCCTAAATTATTTTTATTATTTAATGATCCCCATCCATGAAACACCCATAGACGTTCATTCCACTTAATTTGCTCATCTACTTTCATAAAATCAAAGAATTCCGGAACACGTGACTTCAATTTATTTGCAAGCGTAATATTATGACAAGTGAAGGCTATTTTATTTGTATCATTTTCTGTATATAGCTCTTTTAACCTATGTAACAACAGTTCAGTTTTTCCCGTACCAGCCAAACCTTGAATTTTAACAATATCCTGATTTAATTCTTCATAGATAAACCTTGTTTGATCTCCATCAAATAATACAATTTTTTGCCTAATTTTCTGCAACAAAGTCTCTGGTACAGTTTTTCCAACTGCATCAATATCATTAATACTACCTGTAATTAACGATATTATTAAATCAATCACTCGTTTTTCTTCAGGTTGGATGTATTTCTTCGAGTCAAAAAAATGTGATATCTTTTCTGTTGTATCTATATTTTGTATTTCACTAAAATTATATTTTTTAAAGTATTTTTCCCATCTATTTGATCTTCCTATTACACTATTATATTTAAACTTTTTAGCAGTAAAGCCTATATCCTGTATTAAATATTCGAATATTTCTTCAACTTCATCAGTGTCTTTATTATTATTCAAACTAATAAGACTAATAGTATGAGAAGGGCTTAGTAAAATCATAATATTACTTGTATCATAATCTGTTTCTTTTTCCATTACTGGCTTGTCTAATACATAAATTTGAAATTGATTTTCTACTGAATATTTATTTATACGATTTATAAAAATATCAACTTCCGAATTACTTTTGTCTAAATTTTTATAAAAAAAACTACTGTTTCTGATCACAAATCATTTCTCCTTCATCCAACATTATAAAAAATCACTATATTATCCCTATTAAATAAGATTATATTTCAACATTATTTTATAGTATTGAATAGATAATTACGAAAATTTAAATCTCCACTTAACTTTATATGAGTTTATACAAAAAATTATTAAATTTAGATTTTTTGTATAAAGTTACTTTAATAATACTTATTAATTGATTTTCATCCAAGTACTTTTTAGCGCTTTGTATATACTATATTAATTTTTTTGATTTACACTCTTTGTCTGCTTTTAAATATATCGTCTAATCTTTTTTCTTAGATAATTTTTAAACTAGTAAAATTTTCTTCTATTTCTATCGAGCCGCATCATTTCAAAACTCATATGGCTACTAATTTTCATTTGAAATTACGAAGTTAAAAAATTACGATGAAACATGTTACGATACACCGAATAGCTTGGGTTCTCACAAGATTGTTAAAACTGTTAGCTAATTAATCTTAAAGAAAATTGGCTTGATTCCATCATAAGAATAGCCTCTCTATTAAAGTTAAAGTCACTAATTTTTACGTCTTTTTATATTATTTTTTCTCATAGAAAGTGCATTCATATCATAGGTCGATGCTTCCCGGTATTTCATCAAGGTCACTAAGTTCTAGCTTACTCGTTCCTTCGTCAGATGTTCAAGACTTAGGAGTTGTCTTGTTGCCATATATGGATTGGAAAACGTACTCGATATCGTGGAGACTAATCCAATATGATCCGCCACTTGAGAAATAACAGTTAAATTGATCAAAGGATCCAACCAAAAAGCAGGTAAATCAGTTGCATTATTAGCCGGAAAGGAATGATTATCCGCAAAAAATACTTCATTCAAACATCTAGCTGCCGCTATCTGAGCCAAACGCTAATAATAGCGGCTCTCTCCGATCTCTTTAATCGCGGAATCAGCCATTAACCATGTGGCTTGGGGATGACCACATTCATATAATAAAACGCCGATATTAACTGATTTCTATTCGTCATCTTCTGTTCACGAATCCCTTCTCTTACAAGCTGAGAATCTTTTAAAACGCCCGCTTCAATTCATCGTTAATCCACCATTGACCGTTACGTTTTGACCGTTAAACCCAGACGCTGCTTCTGATGCCATAAAGGCAACCATTTGTGCTACTTCTTCTGGGGTAGTCACTTTTTTCAACAGTTTCGATTGATCAATTAAATCGAATACTTCAGCGGTTGTCACAGCACTAGCATCCGTAAGTTTCAACAATCCGCCGGAGACGACATTCACGTTTATACCGTATTGACCTAGTTCTGCGACCAGGTTGCGTGTAAAACTAATTAGACCTGCTTTTTGCTGTTAAGTATTCATGATGAGGAACTACTGGGTTTTGATAGAGGTTTGTTCTAATGCTAATGATACTACCGTTATGTCGTTCCATAATTGTGGAAGAAAATTTTAAATGATGTGAAGCGCCGTTTTTAACGTTGCATCCAATTGTTTCTAGTAGTCCTCCTATTGCAAATCGATGAAAGATTTTTGAGAAACTGGATCAAATTTGAATTCTACTAATGCATCATTAATAACAACATTGATTTGACCATAATGTGCTGTTGCGGATTGCATCATGCTCTCAATATCTTCCCGCTTCATGACATCTGCATACAAGGCAAGTGCATTCTCTACTCCTAGTTCGCTCACACGCCTTTGTGCCGCATCTTTGCTTTTAAAGTAATTAATCATCATTTAAATCCATTTTCACTAACATCCTTGCAATCGTCGCCCTAGAGTCTTGACTACTTCCCGTCATTAACACTGTTCTGGTCATTCCTGTCCGCTACCCTATCAATTTTTGCAACTTAATAGTGAAGTAGTAAACAAAAAACGCAACTCTCTAAATGGAAAGTTGTGCACGTCTAAACAATCACATAGCAAAGAGCGACATTATTGTCTCTGTTTGTTCATTAGGGTTTACACTTCTCTACGCTAGTACTACCTAGTTCAGGTACAAAGGGTTTGAGTCGCTCCTCATCTCAGTTTAATAACACCCCTAGTGATTCTATTTAAATTACCTTCACTTTAGTCGTCTTATACATCTGTTAATAATGATGAGTGTGATTTGTTAATAGTATTTCTTTAAAGATCGAGCGTAAAAATAGGTTTATGATCTTATCCGGATTGCTTTGTTACGGTCATATCTTATACTAGACAATCCTAATTATCGTTTTTTCTTTGATAATGTCTTAATATATGAGCGATTCGATTTTGCAGATCAATTACGTGACCTAAAAGTCCGAATCATTGATGTCTGCAATATAGTAAGCTTATCTTGCTTAATCATCGTATGAGAGCCATTAAGTAGTATGTATGTCGTCTTCTCTCTTCGTGTTGATTACCTTACTTTTTTCGTCTTAAATTTATACGTGCTCTATTTAATGCTTTTATTGCTTTTTGAATAAAAACGTACCAAATCAATCAACAATTCATTTTCTTTTCCATAATATCATTGGAGTTCTTCACAATTGCGTAAGAGATAAGTGCTTTGATACGGTAAATGCCTTTCTCATCATCTAAGCAATTAATCAATCTTTTTCTTCTAACTCATTATGTCAAATTTCCTTATACAGTCCTATTTGTATCGACTACGACATACAACCTTTTCTGATTATTTTTAATTCGCTTAGATTGGTGTACGTCTATTCTCTTAAAAATTATCAATTATATTTGATCAGTAATTGCTTATATTTTATTCAAATTAGTACTCGAGCGTTATAAGCGATTTTTTAGAAAAGAACTATAAATTCCTAATCAATTTTCCCTTATAAATATGTACAATAAAAATACAAATATTTTTAAAGGAGCTGAACTTATGAACATCCGAAAAGTATTATTTCTCGTCGTAATTGCTATTGTCTATCTTTTACTCTTCACTATCACCTTTTGGAGTCTCATTGGCTTATTGATCTCAGCAGTTGGTCTATACTTTTACTTTAAACCAAGGTTTCGAAATCCAGTGAAGTACCCAACCTTTGCCGTTTGGCTAGGCGTATTCATTGCTTTTGCAATTTCTATCTATATGGTAGACAGAATAAATGAGCCTCAAAAAATAGAAGCCGGGTCTTCTACCAAGGAAACAAAGATGTTGGAATCATTAAAGATAGAGTCAAAGGAGTTAGAAACATCTTTAAAAGACACGCAATTTAAACTAAAAGAGCAACAACAAGAAACGAAAAAATTGAAAGAGGAGTTAGCACAAGAAAAAGAGTTACGTTTGCAAACCGTTGAAAGCTATAAGGAGGAAGCAGACAAACGTACTACCTTAGAGAATAAACTCAATAAAGAAGAGACGAAACGCATTGTTGCAGAAGAGAAAATCGACGAACTCGAAGCCTCTTTAGCAAATAGTGAAGTGATAAATGAAGATGAGAGTATATCTGATGAGGAATACGTTGATGAAGTAAATACAGAAGTAGCAACTGATTTTGAATACGACCCTTCTGGAGCAGATCGCGACTGTGGTGATTTTTCCAGCGCCCAAGCCGCTCAAGATTTTTATATAGCTGCCGGAGGTCCTGCAGTTGATCCCCATGATTTAGACCGCGATAACGATGGAAATGCATGTGATTGGAATTGACAAGTGTGTATGAATTTTCTCGCGCATGACAATTGGTAGATCTACTTAAGATTAAATAAATGATTAAATTTCTTAACTGATAGTGTGGTAAGTGAAATAACAAAAAGTATGCGCCCGCGCATACTTTTTGTTATTGTATTTTATTTTTAATGATACTAAATGCGTTTCAATTATTAATTAAGATGAAATCATTTACACTTTATAGATATACATAAAAACTTCCGTCGTGTTTAACGTAAAGGAGATTCCATTGAAACTTGAACGTTTACTAACTATTATATTTAAGCTACTTCATCGCTCTACCATTTCTGCTTCACAACTAGCTGAAGAATTAAATGTCTCTCAGAGAACAATTTATCGAGATATCGAAACCATTAGTCCAGCTGGTATTCCTATTACTTCGTACCATGGAACAAACGGTGGATTCGGTATTATAGAGAATTACAAATGGGATAAAACGTTTTTAGACGCTTCTTCTATGCTTGAGGTATTGTCTTTAGTCAAAAATTTATCGAACCAATTAAATGATCACGATCTTAAAAAGACTGTTGATCGTCTGTCCATTCTCACATCAGAAGAACAAAAGAATCATCTACATATTGATTTAACTCACTTCTCAGTCGATCCCTCTTTTTTAATCAATCTTCAAAAAAGCATTAAAGAATTAACACGCATTTGTTTCCAGTATATTAGCTCTCAAAATGAACAGACTACTCGAGAGGTAGATCCGCTTTCACTATAATATAAGTTCCGAACGTGGTATCTATACGCTTATTGCCATTTAAGAAACGACTATCGCGAGTTTAAAGTCTCATATATACTCAACCTTGAGAGACTAACAACTCCTATTAAGGATACTCATCGTTTACCCAAGGAGCTACCAGTAGTTTTCCCTCCAAAAGAGCGTGTCATTTTACGTGTCCATCCTCAATCCATTCACTTAGTATTAAATCATTTTCAACATCACTCGATGACGCAAAAAGAAGATGGTAGTATCACAATGACATTGATGTTACCTCCACCATTGCATGCAGAATGGCTCATTAACATATTGTTAAGTTTCCGATCAGGCGTAGTAGTCATTCAACCTTTATACTTACAAGATGTCTTAAAAAATGAAGCTAAAAAAATATTGAATTTATATGAGGATATATGACAGTCAGTTGTCATATATCCTTTTTTATACTAAACGTAGTTAGATAACGATTACTATTACAACTAAAGGAGCGATTTGAATGAACGCTGGAAAAACGATGGTTTCTTATCATGAATGGGCAATGAGAGTGATCTTAGATCATCTAGCTAAATTGCCGAAAGAAGTTTTAAAAAAGGAGATCAAAAGCTCTTATCCTACTATTGCTAAAACCCTCAGCCATATTCTTGCTGTTGATACCATGTGGATTCAAATTCTAGAAAAAGTAGATTTTCAACAAGCATTACAGGATGCGATGAGTCAATTACCGCTTACTGATGCCTATACAATTGAAGAATTCAAAATGGCATTTAAAAATGTAGCATTAAAGTATCAAACCTTCTTAAACGAAAACTCAGATCTCACTGTGATGATAGATGTAAATTATCCTTGGTCAGGTCCACGTCAAACAACCTATGAAGAAATTTTCTTACACGTATCTAACCATGGGACGTACCATTTAGGTAATATCACTACCATGCTTAGACAACAAAATGAAACTTCACTCATGATGGATTATTCTCTTTTTTGGTATGAAGACACGACAGTTACAACATGAAGTGGCGTACTAATACTTAGCAATCAATTAGAAATTCTGTTTTAAAGCAAAAAAGTGTGCGCCGGCGCACACTTTTTTATTTATATGATTCATGGTAAGACTTTAAGATACACGAACTATATCCTAAGAATAAAAATCGGAGGAGTAATTTCATTTCATCCGTGTTCCATCAACCAATTTATTCTCTAATCGATCAACTCATTTTTCTTTAAAAGGTTTCTTCACAGTACATATTGTTTTATTTCACGTGAAACCTTATCTACTTTATGTTTTCCCAATTTATACTTATCGGGCTGATGTTTCGCAAAAGCGTAAGGTTTTAGATGTAATCTCCTATACCATCTCTATGTTTGGGAGGATTAATTTTTAGTGAGCAACGTAAGCATCACTTCTCAAACTCCTTTGAATCAGGTAACGGAAGAAGTATGGAGTCTCTTCATTGCAGTTAACATAAAAGGTACTTTCCCTTTCTTAGAGACTGTCATCCCACACATGAAAAACAATTCGAAGATGCAATCGTCAACTTGGAGATCGTACGGTATCGGTTCTTTCTTTCCCTATGCACCACAAAATCAGCCACTCATACGATGACACGCTCACTTGCTATCTCACTCGCACCTGACATTCGCGTTAATTGTATCTCTCCGGGAGCGGTCGCCACGCGTTGGTGGGCTGGTAATGAGGAACGAATGCATGGTTTAGTAGGTAACCTTCCCTTAAAGAGAATCTCCACACCGAAGGATATCGCGGAGGCTATTCTATTCCAGTTGACACAATCGTCCATTACGGGACAAGTCTTCTTGATTGATAACGGGCAAACGCTCTAAAGTTTAGACACTGTAAGATAGATCTAAATCGATATCATTTTTCAAAAAGCGTGCGCCGGCGCACGCTTTTTATCTAATTTCCCCACTTCACTTCAGACATGCTATGCTAGCTATATCGAATTAAGGGGGCGTGCATTATGGACTCTACCTCATCCGTCCAACATAGACAACTTGTTGTCTCTCAAGCAGCAAAGACACTGCTCGAGAACGATGTTACCGAACAACTAATCTCCATCGATATCATTGATGTCGAAGCCTATGTCAATCAACTTTATGAAGAATTTTATGAATTTCAAAATGAAGAAGATGTTTATACCAAGCTTCGTTATTATTCCTTTAAAAAATTAAAACGGCGCTGGGTACGAGCAGCCGTAAAAAACTATGTTGAAAACAAAGGTCCGATGAAAGAACTACGAGGACTTCATAAAATGTACCTTGAGTATTGGGACATTGCGGGAAAAGAAGGTTTCCAGCGAAAGTTCTCCGCTGATAGTGTTGAAAAATTGATGCAAGAACACATACAGGAACTTGAAGCATGGGCTGAAAATAATAACTTGCTAATTCATACGTATCCGCATTGGGGACAAAAAACGAAGAACCAGCAAACGACAACAATGCGGACTGATATTTTAATGGTCATTGGAGAGGTTGCAAAAGAATTGAAACGTTCGCAACCAAAGGCACACGTTGCGACTTCTACGTCGATTACGGTACCGTTCTTTGGAATCGCTGATCGCATGAAAAATACGACGGAAAAGTTCAATCAAGGAGAAGGTATGTTGACGGACTTATCTCTTGATCTCCACGACTTCTCCGCTGTCGTTCCTAAATACAAACAAGGTATACCGACGAATTTATCGGTTCTCGTCAGTAACGAGTTCCTTGCAGAACTCGACGGAAAAGTCCCGGATCTTGATGCTCGTGATTTTGAGGTCTTTAACGAAATTCTGTCATATCGCGATGTGACGTTTCAAACGAGTCGAAAGATCGTCTTCCCAATCTCAAAACTTGTTAAGAAGATTTATGGAAACGATAGCGGGAAAAGCTATACCCTCACAACCCAACGTCTTGTAAAACTCGGTTATTATCGCGTAGCTGTTAGAAATGAGGAAGGGGACCTCTCGATCTTCGGTCTCTTCTCCTCTGTTAAAATTAGTAATGCTTCTTCTGTTAAGCGGGACACGCAAATCACTGTCACCGTCTCAGAGGAAGTCTATGATGATTTATTGAAACAACAGATCATCAGTATCTATGGAGAACAGATTGAGCGATTAAAAGGAACGTTCGCTTATCATTTATCTTTTGTACTTCAAAAGGAACGACTTAACTCGTATCAGTTAAACGAAGCAATGCCCGCGAAACGGCATTGGCGTCAGTTTACACACTCTATTCGATTTAATAAGAGTCGAAAAGCAGAAAACTTGAAAGAGCTTGAAACCAATTTGGATCGTATCAAAGAACTTGATTTTATCATTCAAGATTGGCATCGGTCCGGTGACTACTATTTCTTATACTTCCATCCCTTGGAACGCTGGGAACATGATGATCGCCGCAATGCCCTTCTCCTATAAGGAATATCGAGCAGATCAATAGAAAGTAGTCTTCTTCCATTCTTCATAGATTCAAATAAAAGAGCGTATGAGATCATGAATCTCGTACGCTCTTTTGAATACTAACTATGATTCTCCTTGAAACTATATGATAGTAAATAAGCATTTTTCCTCATATGCCTAACCTACATTGTCTTTTTCCTATAAAATCGAGATTAGCTATCGTGTCATGTTGCAATTGAAAAATATGGTCGCTTTATGATTGCTTTAACAGCAATACAATAATCAAAAATAAGCAGCATCAAGCACTCAGCTATGTTCATGTACATTTCGCTAATCACAATCATATATTTATGTAAACCATCATATCAAAAGATCTGTAATGTAGTACCAACATAAATGGTCGTATATGAAGTACCAAATAAAAAATAGGAACATATGTTCTGTTTAGTTTTTTTATTTTTCTTCTTGTTGTAAGAACTCACATATTATTGGATGTCTTATTCTCCAGAATATCTATTGATCGTACATGTCGAATCGTGTCGGAAAACGACCATTTTTCAAATTCAGACGTTATTTACCGTACTGAAACAGCACTTTTTCTTATATTTTCAGCATTTTTGTCGGATTTGACCGTACCGAAACAACACTTCATCGATTTAGGTCGTCGATTACCGTACCAAAACAACAGTTTTATGTTTTTGGTCGTTGATTACCGTACCAAAATGACCATCTTGCACTTTAGAACACTTTTTAAAAATTATTTTAAAGCGGCTATCTTATCCATTTGGTCGTCATATACCGTACTCAAACAACACTTTTGGACATTTTAGTCGCTCTATCCCGTACTGAAATGACACTTTTAATCATTTGGTCGTTATGTACCGTACCAGAATGACATATTGCATCGCTACATGTATGAATTTACTCAAGAAAAACCTCTAGAAAGCGCATCATATAAGGATTTCAGAGATTCTGGTCGTTTTTGACCGTACTGAAATGACATCTTTTTTATACTTTAAAACGGCTTCATATCAACGCTTTTAGCACATTGGTCGTTTTTGACCGTACCGAAACCGCGTTTTGACAGTTCCTTTTCTGAACAGGATACTAGTAATAATAGTTCAGATTAGGGGAGGTGTAGGTATGTCATTTCAACACGAAAATCGTCATGTATTGGTCGCTAATAAATTATTGATCGCGATGAGCGGTTTAACACGTTGGACAAAACGTCAAGACAGTTTCTTATATGAACAGCATCACTATAACATTCCAGGACCTTTCCTGGCATTGAAGTGGACAAAATCTCGTATTCGTCATTTGTTGACGCTTTTATCGCATTGCGATGATCAAGGTGTTCTTTCATTAGTGGAAAGTGAAGCATTGGCTCACTATGCGCGTACTTCCGTTCGATCGTTACACAATAACCTACGCCTTTTTGAATCAGCTGGGCTTATTCGTTATTCGATTCATTTCTCTGGAGTCGTCACCATTGAACTCGTAGATTATCTTGAAAACTACCGTGATCTTTTTGAAGAGAGTGGTACGTATACATCGAAGACCGGTTATACGTCTCTTTGGTGTGGGATGGTACGCCAACTGATGGATATTGAGCATGTGAATATCCTTCGCGTCGCGTTACGTGCCCTTGTGCAAGTAGAGCGGGACGTGAATGTTCAGTCTCAGGAGAAAGCGACTTTAACCTATGATGAAGTACGTGGATTCTTACCGCGTTACTGTGGACACCGTTTGGCTGTAAAAGGCATGCTTGATCAACTATCGCAGTTCTTCAATGTGCATTTGGTTGAGAATACGAAAGATTTCTTATCTGCAGTCAAAGAGAACGTCTCGCTTAAGAAACGCATACATACCGTAACACGTCCTCTAATGTTTCACGTGAAACTCGAAGACCAAATTAACAGTAAGCGTATTCGGGAAGCGGAACGGGCGCGTACGTTGATTAGTTGGTTCGATCTTCGAGAAGTCGCTCGTGACTACGTAGATTTTGATGCATTGGAAGTTCCGCAAACATCGCTGCAGTCGTTGAGTGATACGTACGGATTTGCTGCCTGTGATGCAGTCATTCGTTCAATTCGAAACGATTTCTACCAATACGGGGACCGTCTTGAAGATGCAGAACTCTATCGTCTCTTCTTTGAATCACCAATTCTCTATCTAAATGAACGACTCCGAGTCGTATCGGAAAAATTGGCCATTGCATAATGGTCTATTTGTCATGCTTTTTTTTGAAAATAGTCGTGAAAAGGCAACAAAATCGCGCCATTTTAAGTCTTTTTGATCGAATGCATCTTCATGCTACTCATTTTATTGATCCATCCAAGGACAATATCAATATGCCATACTATTTAGGAAAAAAAACAAATTCTATTGTTAAATAAACAGCTTATTGAGTTGCTTATTCAATAGATTCTGAACGAAATCATTGAATGAATTCATAAAAAACAATACTTTTTGAATTTCTACAAATTATGCTGTTCGTTTCTCGAATTACAAAATGTCTTGTTTTTGTTGGTATTAAAGGCTTGCGGTGGTGAAGTCTTTTTCTAATTCTTATTAATTCTTTATTAATCTTTTTAATCTCTTCCAATGTGTTGAATGATAATAATCTGGTCGATCACGGATTATTATGATGAAGAATAAAATAAAAATATGGGGAGGCATTTCAAACATGTAGACAAAAGCATCTAAGTAGAAAAGATTAAATAGCCTGTAAACATTTCGATGTCGAAATGTTTACAGGCTATTTAATAATGTATACATAAAATTTTGTACATATTATCTTTTGAGTACTGATAATCATTGAAATTATTATTTTCGTGTGCCATGATGAATGAAGAAAGGGGAGAGATGATGAATATTATGACGTTTTACATATCAAAAGGAGGATCCGGTAAAACAACCTGTTCGCTCAATATGGGTCATGCCCTTGGTGAACTCGGGTATCGTACGCTTCTCGTTGACTTAGATCCGCAGGGATCATTAAGTAAGTTAATGCTGAAAGAGTCGGATACGATTCAATACATGACACTGTACGACGTCCAGTCTAAAGGATTAGCGATAGAAGAAATCTTATTTGATGATGAAAAACATAATATTAGTCTTCTTCCCTCCAATGAACGAAATGCCCGTTTAATCAATTTAATATCTGAACAAGATAAGATTTTTCTATTAAAAGACTTATTAGCACCTCTTGCCCATGAATTTGATTGGATCATTCTCGATTCAGTCCCTTCAATCAATGAATTATCTAAAGTCGTTTTATCGTGTGCAGACGAGGTGATCATTCCATTTATGCCGAAAAAGCTTGTCTTTGATCAGTTAGGAAGTACGGTTCGAACGATTCGACAAGTGAAGAAGTATTATAATGCTTCGCTAGAGCTAACAGGCATTATGCCGGTCGCAATCGATCTTGGTTTAAAAGGCGATCGCGAATACGCAGAAGCGATGAAACAGTTGGCAACAACAGAGCAATTACATGTTCTCCCCTCTGTACGACGTGCTGCTTTTATTGAAAAGGCAGCAGATAGCGGAAAGAGTGTTTTACAGTACAAGTCGAAGGAAGGCATGGAACTGGCCCAACCATTTCGTGAACTAGCACTCTTGATGACAGGAGGTCCGAAACATGAAAGCGCGGAATAAACAAATCCATAAAGTAAGACCACAGGATCAACATCCTTATCGGAGTGGATTGACTGATCTGAGTTCTGTCGTGCAGAAGTTACCGGTTTCCCGCGATTTAGAAAATCTCGCAGTCGAGATCAAGGAGTTAGCTAAGATTCAAACGATCTCTGTTTTCGAGATTGGTAAGCGCTTGTCGATTGCTAAATCAGAAATGCATGATCAACAAGAATGGCGCACATTTTTAGAATTCGTCAACATGTCCAATTCACTCGCCTCCCGATATGTTAAAGCATTTGACACTCTAGAACCATTTGAAGAACAACTCCAAACGTTACCTGCATCCAAAGTATTCGAACTGATGTATGTCGATGACCCAGAAGACGTTGTTTTAAATGGTTTACCTGTAGAAGAAGGACGGAAGTCATTAGACAGTGCGACAGTACGAGAAATTCGTGCTGCTCGATCAACGACACCTAAAGTAAAAGTCAAATCGTTTCAACAACCGGAAGTGACATCGACCGTCCTTTCTACACGAGTTCCTACAGAAACATCAGAACAGATTCATGTGTTAGCGCGTGCTAAAGGACTCAGCATTAGTGAATACATTTCAAAGATGATCGAAGAGACAATTCAGCGAAACATTATTGAAGATCAGAGTGAGATCGTGGAAGGAGAGAAGGAACAGTGAAAAAAATTGCCTTATATAATCGAAAGGGTGGCGTCGGAAAATCAACGACCACGATTAATCTAGCCCACGCATATGCTCGCCAAGGATTGCGCGTTCTAGTCATTGATGCAGATGACCAAGCATCGACGACAAACGGACTAGGCTTAACCGATGATTACGATGGAAAAGTGCTTCTTGATTGTCTGATAGAAGAATACGATCCGTTGTACGCACCGATTGAACAAGTGATTGTTACCTGTGATTATGAACTAGGAACGATTCACTTAGTACCAACGCGTCGCTCTGCTTCTCCTACCGGACTGACGAGTCAGATGGGATATGAATACCGCTTGATTGAAGAACTAGCGCGACTTGAAGACTTATTTGATATTTGTTTAATTGATTGCCCGGGATCAACGTCCGCTTTAAACCCATACGCTCGTTGTGCTCTTGTTGCTCAAGACCGGATTGTCATGCCGGTACAGATGCAGAAGTTCTCGATGGATGCTGTTTACACAGCTCCAGAAGAGTTGGAAGAAATGAGAAATGGATACAAAGAAGATATTCATATTTCAGCATTCATTCCCACAATGGTGAATGCCCGCTCTAAAGGGGATATGGCGACAGTGGACGAGTTAAAGGAATTAGGAGAGGAAGTTGGTATTCCTGTACTGACAACGATTCCGTATATCGTCAAGATTCAATCCTTACAACGAGAAGCACGTCCTGTCATTGACCATAAAAGTCCAGCGACAGATGCCTACTTACAGCTAGCAGAGGAGGTACTCTCACTATGAGCAGTCGACGTAAAAAAGGACAAGCAACGTTCAAAAGCTTTCAGAGCACAGTAGCTGAAACACCTGTTCAAGAAGAGAGCATAGAAGCGTTACGAGAAGAGCAAGTCGAAGCGGTGAAGAAGTTTGCTGCGCCTGCGATGTCAAATCCGTATCAGTCGCTTCCAGCTGTCGGCTTATCACGTGTGTTATCAAAACGACTTCCGGAAGACATGGAAGGTATTATTCAATATTACAATCACATTGATACAATCCAAGCAACAAGTTTTGTTGAGAAGTGTCGTATATTGGCACATGCCAATGAAGTATTCCGTGATGCTGAAACTAAAGAAGCGTTTCAACAGGAGCAAGGAAGTTGGAAAGAATTTTTAAATCATATTGGAATGTCTCAACCTCAAGTTAGTCGTTTTATCTCATTTTGGAATGTATTTGGACCAACGATCTTAGATAAGGCGATTCAACAAGACTTTAGTGCTTCTAAATTAGCTGAACTATTAACATGGCCAGAAGATCCAAAACTCGCGTTGCTCGAAGAACGAAAGTATAAGATAAAAGATGGGGAGTTCACGGTCTACGAAATGACACGTGAGCAATTACGTGAAGTGAAAAAAATGTTAAATGAACGGAACGAACAAAACGTGATTGATGCAGCTCCTGTACAGCCAAAACCAGCACGCGTCCATGTAGATTTTTCTGATAAAAATGATCCATTATATCAAACGCTGAAAAAGCGAGCGCAAGATCAAGGTATGAAGCCGGATCAGATTATTCGAGCAGCGTTGGAACAATATTTAAATAATTTCTAATTTGCAAATCAGTTTTAATAGAATTAACCCCAATGTAATGTAGATACATTGGGGTTAATTCTATACCAATTGTCTGTAGTTTCATCATCTAAGAAAAATTTTATTGTTTTGTCTTAAAAAAATCTCTTCTCAAAAAACGAGTAGCTAGAGGAATATATATTCCAGATGATAATTCTAAAACAACAAAAGTCACAAAAAATAGAAAAGGAAAATAGAAAATATAAAATGCTTTTGGTTCAAATTTTTCATTGAATAAAAACATAGCGAAGAATATATAACACGTTATAATTACAAAAGCTAATAATAAATGAACAATAAACTTCAAACTAGTATTAACTTTATAAGTTTTGTTACGAGCATTTTCATTAACTTTATGTTCGATCCATTTATTCACTTTACTAGGTTCTTTTGAAATAGAATATTCTATTATAGTCTCATCTAAATATGTCTTTCCATATTTTTTAAATTGCTTTGGATTTGTGGAAATCATAATATGCAGTGAATCATCATTGCCTCGCGTTGAAGAAAAATAGTTATTTTGTTGTTTAATTTGAATTTTATTAGTAGATAAAATATTTTTATAAAAAATATCGATTAACATATACACACTAAAAAAAATTAAAAAGAAGCTGAAAATCAATAAAGCAGAGTCACTTATTTTATCTATTTGATTTTTATATTCTTTATAATAAAAGCTACTGTTATCTGCAACAATAATAGAAATCTGAGTCACTATTATAAATAATGTAATTAACAAGGCATCTACAATTTTATGTTTAAACTTTTCATACGATGTAATATGGGCTTTATCCCATTCTAGATTAAAAAAATATGTGAAGCGCTTTAGACACATCAAAACAAAAGGTATAACAATTAGTGGAAATAATATTGATTCTTGTATTTTATCCATTAGTTAGTGAATCCTTTGAGTTAGTTTTTATGATTTTATTATAATGTTAACTATATTTGTTTGACTGAATTAACATAATCAGGTCTCTATCAATTAAATGTTGTATACACTGCGAATCTTCAATAGAATAACTTGTTTGATGAAGTTACTCTTGCTGTGTCCGCTCTCTTAAAACAGCTAGCTCGACTTGTTCATGAAGACGACGTTCATACGATTCTAGATCTCGTTGGGCAATAGTCAACGCTAACGACAATTTTCGGTTTTCTTCTTCTAACTGTTCGGAACGCTCGGTACGTGCTTTTAGTTCATCAATTCGGTCGGTTAATGCTTTGTTTTGACGATACAATTGATCGCGTTCTTCCTCGAGTTTATTAATATTTCCTTCCAAATGAAATACTTCTCTTTTTAATGAGGTGACTGCTTCCTTTTTAGATATTTCCAGCTTTTCTTGTTGATCTCTCATCTGAACCAATTCATGCTCTGTTTGTTTCAATTTTGCAGTTATGTCTTCAAGTTCTTGCTTATGGAGAGAGACTTTTTCTAAATACTCTGCTTCTAAATCTTCTTTAGCTTGAACCACTTCGGACTCTAACCTAGTGACTGTGTCTAGATGACGTGATTGAATTCGTTGATTTTCATATTGGAATGTCTCAAGTCGTGCTGCTCGTTCTTGGAAGAGAAGCGTAATCTGCTTAAGTGATGCTTCTAATACAGCATCCTCTTCACTGAGTTTAGGATCAATTTCCTTTTGTTCAGCAAGCAAGATGAATTCTTCAAATAATTGGTTTGTTGTGATTTGACGACCTTTAAGTAATTCACCAATTTTTTCTGTTACTTCTTCCGACAAACGAAAAGATTTATTTTTCATTTCATTAGATGACATATGTAGACCTCTCAATTCAAAATATTTATTATCATTATATCATGATGAAATATTTAATATTTAATGCTCGAAATTAGCAAGGTAGAAGATTTTAGAGGATAGGTCAATAAGTTAAGCTTGCTATTAATTTTTTCAAGAAAACTCTCGTTTTTGAGATAGAATATAAATCGGACATATTTTCCATGGCAAGTGACTTTAAATTTACAGTTTAAATTCGTATTTTTTTTGCCAGAAATTACTGGATGTCCAAATTAAAATGGGTTGGAGTCTTAAAAAATGAAAAAACTATTCTGTATAAGTATTTTGTTCGTAGCTTTAATCTTTAATCTTCATCAAATTAATGCAAGTGAAACATCTAGTGGAACACAAGTAAGTGGTATTATAACTTCGGATGTAACATGGACCAAAGAAGGTTCACCTTACAGTTTAGTAGGAAATGTTCAGATTGGTGGCAAACTTAAAGTAGAACCTGGAGTAATAGTCAAAGGAAATAGAAAAAAAATTTCTGTCTTTGGTGAATTAGAAGTTTTAGGTACTGCTGAAAATAAAGTAAGGCTTGTTGATTTGGATTTAAGTGGTGGAAATGAAAGTCGTAAAGGATCAGTTAAGATCTCCAATAGTAATTTATTTAGATGTAATTTCAATTTTGAGAGAATAGGGACTTTTTTTCAACTTAAAAATTCTTGGATGGATGATACTTTAGGACAAAATGAGAATAGTGAAAATGAATATTATGGAAACACAAATTACTTTGGGACATTCACCGAAATTGAAAAAAATATATTTTCTAATGTATCGCCTATACATATTGATAATAACTCAACTTTTACAAATAACATCTTTTTCGAAAAAAGTAACTTGATTATTGAAGGAAAAGAACAAATATATTTTAAATATAATAGCTTTTTGAGCCAAGAAACTGATCAAATCAGATTGAATAACGCAAATGCAAAGGTAAGTAGTTTTGAAGAAAATTTTTGGAACACTGATAAAAAAGAAGAAATTCAAAATAAGATATTTGATGGGAATGATGACTTAAGTATTAATAACACAATAGACTTAAATTCAATTTTAGAATTTCCTCATAAAGAAACTCCAGAAATCGTTACAATGAAAAAACCAACCGTTATAAACGAAGTTAATGAACACAGCACTTCTATAAAAGGATTCGCAGAACCTAATTCAATTCTTAGTCTCTCATATATTACTACTAGTCCTTACGATGCTGGTGGTGGAAGTAAAAAAATATTTGTTGATTCTAATGGTGAATTCGAAATAAATCTTGAGATGAGTGGAAACTTCACATTTTATTTAAGTACATACAAAAATGGGGTTACTGGTGAAGCTACAAAAATAATAGCATTGGATGTTACTCCTCCACCTATTCCAATAGTTGAAACAATAAATGATCGTACTAAGATTGTTATCGGAAGAGCAGAACCCGGATCAACAGTGATCATAAAAAGTGGAATGAGAATTTTGGGAACAGCAATTAACAATGTCCCTATGAATCAAAGAATATATGGGACAATGTATCAAGGATTAGGATTCAGCATACCAATTGATCTACAGAAAGCTGGTACAAAACTGACAATTGTTTCGGTTGATTATGGAGGAAACGAAAGTACAGCTAAAGAAATTATTGTAGAAGATACAACATCACCAGAATCACCTACTGTATATAAAATTACTGATAAAACTACATTAGTCAGTGGAAAATCTGAACCTAACGCTATTATTTATGTTATGAATGAAGCGGAATTGTTAGGTACAGCAAAAGTTAATTCAGAAGGAGATTATCAAGTTTATATCGATCAACAAGAGGCAGGTAAAAAGTTAATGATTTTTTCGATAGATCCTTCAGGAAACAGAAGTGCAGCAACAGAAATAATTGTTAAAGATACAACACCTCCATATTCACCAATAGTTTATGAAATTACAGACAAAACAACTTTAGTGACTGGTAAGGCAGAGAGTGCTTCTAAAGTTGTGGTTATGTTAGGAACAAAAGAAATCGGTTATTCGAATGCAGATTCAAGTGGAAATTTTGAAGTACCAATTATTAGACAAGAAGCAGGAATAAGACTAAAAATCGTCGCAATTGATTATGACGAAAATATCAGTCAACCAACTGAAATGACCGTTAAAGACTCAACAGCTCCGTTAAAACCAAAAGTAGATACAGTAACAGATCAGTCTATTATTGTCAGTGGCGTTTCAGAACCTAATGCAAAAGTTATTGTTAAAACAAAATCTAAATTAATTGGACAGAGTTTTGTTGAAAAAGACGGAAGATACAATGTAAGTGTCCCGAGACAAAAGGGAAATACAGAATTACTAGTATATGCTGCAGACAAATTTGGAAATATAAGTTTGCCAACTAAAATAAAGGTATTAGATAAAACACCACCTTCAATTCCAGTCGTATATTCAGTTTCTGATCTATCAACAGCTGTTAAAGGTAAATCTGAGAATGGTTCAAAGGTATTTGTAATGTTGGGTTCTAAATCGCTTGGATCATCTACTGCTAAGAATGGTGTATACAGTGTTAAAATAAATAAACAAAAGCCTGGAACTAAACTAATGATTTATGCTGTAGATGTTTCAAGAAATAAAAGCGTTAATAAACAAATTGTTGTTTTAGATCGAACACCACCGAAGATTTTTGTGTTAAATAAAGTGACCACAATTAGTAAATTTGTAAGCGGCAAGGCAGAAAAAAATTCTAAAATATTAATTTATAATGGTTCTAAAAAAATTGGAGATGGAAATGTTGATTCCAAGGGGAATTTTAATGTGAAAATTAAAAATCAAAAACGAGATTCTATTTTAAAAGTGTATGCTCAAGATAAATTTGGAAATAGAAGTAGAGGAGAAGTTATTAAAATTACACAATAACATGTATATGAAAAAAATTTGAAGTCTATAATACTCATTGAAAAAATAAAAAGTGAACTGTTCCCTGTCAAGTAGACATAACAAACGATAAAGATTTTTCAAACGGCTTGTGCTCTGTATTCTAATAGAGCCAAGCCGTTTAATCGTTGTTGATATCGTTCTTCATTGTAGAAGTGAATATATTTATAGAACGCGATTCAGAGTTCGTCGAACTCTGTAAACTTATGTAGATAATAACTTTCGTACTTCAAATTTTATCCAAAAGACTTCATCGGAAACTTAGATGTAGCCATATAAAAGCTCCCCAAAAAGCATACAATTTTTGTTTTTCGATTCATCATCAGCTAATCCATTCATCTTGAACATCGCTTATGATTGATTAGCTAATTAGTGCGATGTTCAAGGCTCTCTTGTTCGTGATCAGTCAAAGTAAGCAGCACCGATGACCCCCGCATACCCTTGTAACGTCGCAAGACGTATATCAATGCTTGAGCGAAGAGCAGGATAAACGAGTTCACGGACTCGACAGATCAACTCTTCCCAGAAAACATCTGCAGATTCCGTGACGCCCCCTCCTATGATGATGGTCTCAGGGTCAATCGTGTGGATGATGTTCGCGAGCCCTGTCGCCAAGTGGTTGATGAACCGGGTTCGTTCTGAGGGTACGGTGAGCAGCATCTCGATGGACGAGGCTTCCTTCTCCAAGGCACGTGATTGGAGTGCGGTGCCGCTCGCCAACCCCTCGAGGGATCCGACGTTGAGCACCGGATGGACAGGCCCGGATGAATCGATGATGGTGTTGCCAATCTCTCCCGCATACCCATTGGCCCCGCGAATGAGCTTCTTCTCATGGACATAGCCCCCGCCGATGCCAGTGCTGACCGTCACATAATAGACGGAAGAGGATGTTTTTCCGGCTCCGAACAACGCCTCGCCGAGCGCTGCTGCATTCGCATCGTTCTCGAGGTGTGTCGGGAGCCCGAAGCTGGAAGAGATGGGAGTGACGAGATCGACGTCGTCCCAGCCTGGCAGATTCGGTGGGGATAACAGGTGTCCGGTCTTCGCGTCGAGTGGACCAGGCGCGGCGATGCCAATGTTCGTCAGATGGAACTCTTCCGAGAAGTATCGGATGGCATGTTCGATGTGCGAGATGGTCTGCCTAGGGCCGGCGACTGGATTAGTCGGGAAAGACAACTGCTTGATGACCTTCTCCTGATCGACGACGGCGACGCGTGTTTGCGTACCGCCAAGGTCGACACCGATCCGGAGTGATGTCGTTGTCCTCGTCGCTGGCCCAGTGACCAACATGAGACCGTCTCCGGAGACGACATGCTTGCTGCCGGCGGGGAGGAGTACGGTTGCTCCGACCGATAACATGACGTCGTCCAATTCGATGGACCCCTCGACGACGGTAATTATACGAAACGACGGACTCGGGTCCAATGCATGGGTCTGACGGATGGTCCATTCCTCGACGAAGAAATCAGGATTCCGCGTCAGCCGTCTTCTGAATGGAGACAACGAAACGGAAGGCTCTAAGTAACGATAGTGAGGGAACCGTATCACGCGACGGGCCTGTTCGATGTGGAGTGTGCGTGGAGTTCCGGTGACTGGATCGAGACGATCATAGTCGTGCAGACGATAGGTCGTGTCCGAGTTCTGTTGGATCTCGAGGACGACACATCCTTCGGTCAGAGCATGGACGGTCCCCGCCGGTACATAGAGGAAGTCACCCTTCGATACCGGTACGTGATGCAATGACTGCAACAACGTCCCCTGACGGACGACCTCGTCAAACTCTTCCGGGGAAGACAAAGAATGACCGTAGATGAGCGAAGCGTCCTCCGGACAATCGATGATGTACCAACATTCGTTCTTTCCGAAAGGTTGTTGCTCGTAACGTCTGGCATTGGAGTCGTTCGGATGGACCTGGACGGATAGGTCCGTCGAGGCATCGATCCACTTCAACAGGAGTGGGAAATCGGAATCCGTCTTTATGCCGAAGATTTCAGGTTGGTTTGACCACAACTCTTCCAGATCGAGACCAACGAACGGTCCGGATTTAACGCGCGTAGTACCGTTCGGATGACTCGCGAGTGTCCAGACCTCTCCCGTCGGAATGCCTTCGGGAATGGAAAAACCATACTCACGAAGTCTCTGTCCGCCCCATATCCGTTCCTTGACGATCGGTTCGAAATAAATCGCTTCCTGCATGCTAACTCCTCCTTCATCCTGTTTTCAATTACAACTCTACACTTTTATAAAATAAAAATAAACAAATTAAATATCAAGTATAGACATGAAAAGAAAAACACGTATAATCATAGTTGTAAGCGATTACAAAAAGGAGGAGATTTCAGATGAAGAAAATCATGTTGGCGTGTAGTTCAGGAATGTCGACGAGCATCTTAGTGTCGAAGATGCAGGAGCATGCGAAGGGTATCGGAGAAGAAGCGAAGATTTGGGCAGTCGGACAGGACCAGGCGATGAAGGAGATGGTTGGCGCCGACGTCATATTGATCGGACCACAAATGCGATTCCTTTTATCGAAGTTTCAGAAAGCGACCGATAAGCCCGTCGAGGTAATCGACATGATGGCATACGGCATGGCAGATGGAAAAGCAGCCTATGAACAAGCCGTAAAGTTGATGGGGTGAACCACATGCAAATGAACGAACAGACAATTGAGCAAGTCGCATTTATGATGATCCTACACAGCGGGAATGCCAGAAGTACGATTCGTGAGGCGATCGAAGCCTATAAGGAAGGGACGTTCGAGGAGTTCGAGCGGTTGCTGTCGGATGCACGCGCTCAACTACAAGAAGCACATCAGGTCCATTTCGGGCAGGTCCAGAAGGAAGCGAGCGGTGAACCGACGACGCTATCCTTGTTGTTGCTACACGCGGAGGACCATCTGATGTCGACGCAGACGATGCTGGATCTGACGGCTGGGCTCATCGAGCTCATGGAACATAAGTTCTCTAAAAAATGATAAGGAGTGTTTGAGATGACAGAGAATAGTAAGTGGTTCGACCTGTTGAGCCGTTTCCTGATGCCGATGGCGGCATTCTTGAACAACAGTCGCTACCTGCAGACGTTACGTGACGCATTCATGCTTGCTTTCCCGATTACGATGTTCGGTTCCTTGATCGTCGTCGTCGCCAACCTACCATTCCTCGACAAGTTCATGTCCCCTGGCGTGCTCGACGCCTTCAAGACGTCGCTCGGGAATGCACCATCTGCGACGATGGGCATCATGTCATTGTTCGTCGTGTTCGGTATTGGCTATTATCTATCCAAGAGTTATGAGGTCGAAGCCGTATTCGGTGGTGTCATCGCCCTCGTCTCGTTCCTATTACTTACTCCGTTCTTCGTCTCGGTCGAAAACGTCACGGAGCCGGTGGGTAACGTCATCCCGCTCGACCGACTCGGCGCGAAGGGCATGTTCCTCGCCATGATCACAGGATTCCTGGCAGGAGAGATCTATCGCTTGATCGTCCAGAAGAACTGGACAATCAAGATGCCGGCTGGTGTACCGACCGCGGTCGCTAAATCGTTCTCGGCACTCGTACCGGCATTACTTACGCTCACCGTCTTCCTCGGGATTAACATCGCAGTCGCTTCACTTTTGGACACGAACCTACATGATCTCATCTTTAATCTCGTCCAAAAACCACTCGTCAACCTAGGGAATGGTCTCGTCCCGACATTGATTGCCATCTTCTTCGTCCAATTGTTCTGGTTTTTCGGTCTCCACGGTCAGGTCATCGTCAACTCGGTAATGGATCCGATTTGGAACACGCTGTCCCTCGAGAACCTGAACGCCTATACCGCGAACGGAGAAATCCCGAACATCATCAGCAAACAGTTCATCGAAATCTACACCGTCGGGATCGGAGGCTCGGGTTCGACGCTGGCGGTGGTCGTCGCCATCCTGTTGTTCATGCGCTCCAAGCAATTGAAGCAGATCGGGAAACTATCAATTGGGCCTGGTGTCTTCAACGTCAATGAGCCGATGATTTTCGGTCTCCCGATCGTCATGAACCCGTTGATCATGATTCCATGGATCGTCGCACCATTGATCACGGTGACCGTGACATACTTCGCCATGTCGACGGGCATCGTCCCGCCTCCGACCGGCGTAGCCGTGCCGTGGACCGTGCCGATGTTCATCAGCGGCATGATGGCGACCAACTCTCTCGCCGGAGGTCTGTTACAGCTCGTCAACTTCGCCATCATCATGGCGGTATGGTTCCCGTTCCTCGTCTTCATCGATCGCCTGAACCTGAAGAAGGAGCGTGAGGAGGCGAACGCTACGCAGGAGAAGAAGGAACAAATCGGCTGAACGACGTCGGTTGAGTGAAAAACAACTATAGATAGGATGTGCATAGGATGAATCAGACAGAGAACACGACCACGCAGGAGAAAAAGTATACCTTCCCGACCGACTTCTGGTGGGGGACAGCCGCATCCGCGACGCAAATGGAAGGTGCTGCGTATGAGGGCGGAAAAGGACCAAACATCTGGGACTATTGGTACGAGCAGGAGCCGAATCGTTTCTTCGACGGCGTTGGTGCGACGGTGGCGTCCGACTTCTATCATCAGTACGAAAAGGACATTGCTTTGATGAAAGAACTCGGGCACAACTCGTTCCGGATGTCGATCTCCTGGTCCCGTCTGTTCCCGACCGGGGAAGGGGAGGTCAACCCGCTCGCCGTCGATTTCTACAATCGCGTGATCGACGAGCTGATCCAGTCCGGCATCGAGCCCTTCGTCAACCTGTACCACTTCGACATGCCGCTCGCGTTGCAGCAGCAGGGTGGCTGGGAGAGCCGAGAAGTCGTCACACGTTACGTCGACTATGCTAAGGTCTGCTTCGAGCTGTTCGGGGACCGCGTGACGAAATGGTTCACGCACAACGAACCGATTGTTCCGGTAGAGGGAGGCTATCTGTACGACTTCCATTATCCGAACGTGGTGGATTTCAAGCGCGCCGTCCAGGTCGCCTATCATTCAATCTTATCGAGTGCCCTTGCCATCGAGGCGTATAAGGAGTCGGGCAAGGCTGGTAAGATTGGCATCATCCTCAACCTGACGCCGTCATATCCGAGAAGCCAGAACGAGGCTGACCTTCATGCCGCGCATCTGGCGGACATCCTGTTCAACCGTTCCTTCCTGGACCCGTCCGTGCTCGGGACATTTCCGTCAGAGTTGATAGACCTGTTGAAGGAGCAGGATGCGCTTCCTCTGATGGAGGAACTGGATCGACAGAAGATTGCGACCCACACGGTCGACCTGCTCGGCATCAACTATTATCAGCCGAGACGGATTAAGGTGAAGGAACATCTTCCGAACCCGAAGGCACCGTTCATGCCGGAGCACCTGTTCGACTACTATGAGATGCCAGGGCGGAAGATGAACCGTCATCGTGGCTGGGAGATCTACGAGAAGGGCGTCTATGACATCCTGACGAACCTTCGTGAGAACTACGGGAACATCGAGTGCTTCATCTCAGAGAACGGGATGGGGGTCGAGGGGGAGGAACGCTATCGCGACGCGGACGGCAGCATCCAGGACGATTACCGAATCGACTTCATCGCGGAGCACCTGAAGTGGGTGCATCTGGCCTTGGAGGAAGGTTCGAACGTCAAAGGCTATCACCTTTGGACCTTCATGGACAACTGGTCATGGAGTAACGCCTACAAGAACCGCTACGGCTTCGTCGGCGTGGATCTTACGAGTCAGAGCCGGACGGTCAAGAAGAGTGGTCACTGGTTCAAGCATGTGATCGAAGAGGATGGGTTCGTGAGATGATGAAGGATGATCAGGATATATCTAGCCCTGGTCATCCTTTTTTGTTATATTATACGTATATGTCTATACATGGGGTGTAATCATGTCTACTAAAAAGAAACCAAAGTACGAGAAAATCGCAGATGAACTGCGCGGACGAATCCTTAACGGAGGTTATGATGTTGAGGAAGCGTTGCCGGACGAGATCCAACTCGCGGAGGAGTTCGCGGTCAGCCGGATGACGATGAAGCGGGCCCTCGAAATCCTGGTGTCGGAAGGCATCATCTACCGCCAGCGAGGGCAAGGGACCTTCATCCTACCTTCGAGCTTCTCGCAGGGTAGGATCAACGTGTTGAACAAAGAATCCCAAGGGCTGACGAAGCTTCTCGGCGAGCGGGCCGTCAGGAGTGAAGTCCTCCAGTTCGAGGTGCGCTTCCCGGATGCGGAGGTCGCCCGTCACCTGATGATTGAGAAGACGGATCCCGTCTATGAAATCCGGCGCGTCCGTTATGTCGATGACGAACCTTACGTGATCGAGCATACGTTCATGCCTTCCTCGTTGATCACTGGCGTGACGAAGGAGGTCCTCGATAGTTCAATCTATCGATACATCCAGGAAGAACTCGGTTACTCGATTACGAGCTCACACAAGATGATCCGGGCGGATAAACCGGACCAGTGGGACCGCGATTATCTCGGGAATGAGGAGACCGATCCAATCATCGAGGTCGAGCAAGTCGTCTTTCTCGGGAACGGGAAGCCGTTCGAGTATTCGTTCTCGCGACACCGTTACGATAAGTTCGTCTTTACTTCCGTTCACATCGGTCGATGAATGAAGAAGGGTCAAGTGGATGAGCATCTTCTCGTTCTGATTGAACTTAAGAGATGCTATTAGTTAATTCAATAATGCTTTAATAGGAAAGGTGTATACAAATTTCGACATCGAAATGTACACGCCTTTTTTTATGCTCTTTCAAGCTATTTTTATGAACATAATTGTTGATAATTATGTAGATGAAGAGGAATCTACTTTGAGCGATATTAATAAGACAGCTGAACAACGAATAGACTGATGATTAAGAAAAGGATCAACGCACGGTTACTTCTAAAGTATTTGTGCGTTGGTCCTGTTGTTTTGTCTACAATCTAAGGAGAAGACTTAATAGGTCGTGAATTCTCTTCTATTTTTGTTGCACGTGTAGGAATGAAACAAGCTATTAAAAAATTTGGTAAATCGAGTGTTAGCAAGGCAGTTAAAAAACATGGATCTAAGACATCAGCTTCAAACGCAGTAAGAACAGTAAAAATGTCAAAATTAGATGCTCATTATGATAAGCATAAAAAAGAGTTTAGCAAAATAAAGGGTAAGTATATTACTAAATCTCAATATTTAAATAAAGCACGTACTCTATTGGGAAAAGCTACAAGTAAAACAGTATTAGAGAAAAAAAGCAAGAAAAAATTTAATGGTAAATATAGATACTACAAGTACAACAAAGATACAAATGAATTCTTATCAGTTGAAAAAAATGGAGATACAGATACAATAATTACGTACTTTAAACCTAAACATCCGAATAAAGAAGCGGGTTATAAATATTTTAAAAATCAATAAAAATACAAGTTTTCATGAGGAGTATATTATATAAAATGAAAAAATTACATCTATGCTCAGTTTGTGGGTTTGAAGGGTTGGAAGAACCAGTATTTGTAGAGGGAGAATATTTAAAAACATATGAAATATGTCCTTGTTGCGGATTTGAATATGGTTTTAGCGAAGATAATGATGTGATTCATGGTTTCATAACAATACCTGAAGAATTTATAGAAGTGGCTTTTCAACTTTATAGAAAAAAATGGATAGAGGAAGGGATAAAAATTTTCAATCCAGAATCTATTCCTGACGATAAAAGAAACCAAGAATTTTTAAAGTTTGATATTTTAGTAAAAAATTTAAAGAATTTGAAATTAGATTTATCTAATTTTGAAATTAAAGGCTTTGAAGATTTTTAATTGTAATAAACTAAAAGGCACAGTAATATGCTTTTTTATTTCAAACTGATGGCAAAACGCAATTTTTCTCTGATTGAACTGAGCCCCGTAAAATGGACAGTTTAATAAAAAGACCACGTTTTCTATGCTGCGATCAGATTGTCCCGATATTGTTTCGGGGTCATCTTTTTTAGGTTCCATTGACTGCGTTCGCAGTTTTAATAGCTGATGTAGTCCCCGACCATCTCTCGGACCTCCTCGACTGATCCGCACGAACGGTTGGTGACATAGTCCTTCAAATGACCGAAGAACGATTCGATCGGCGCGTTGTCGAGACAGTTGCCCCGACGGGACATGGACTGGACCAGTCCGAGATTGCCAACGAGTCGCTGGTAGTCCGGGTGGGTATAGTGGAAGCCTTGATCCGAATGAATCATCGCTTCGGGATGTCGATTCCCTTGGAGATGCTCTTCGAGCTTTTTCATCGTCTGAAAGACGAGATCCATACGAAAATCCGTGGACAGTCTGTGTGCCACGATCTCGCGTGTGGCGACGTCCTTCACACAAGACAGATAGACGTTCTCGCCGGAGGCGATGGGGAGGTAGGTGATATCGGTCACGAACACCTTCCCGGGCTCGCTCTGCTGGAACTCGCGGTTCAACCGGTTCGGCACGACGCGGTGCTCGTGTGTCGCTCGAGAGAGCTTTCGATAAGGGTTCATCCTTCGGATTTTGGTCACGATGTTATATTTGCGCATCAGTCGGAGAATCCGTTTATGGTTGATTCGAAAACCGAGGGTAGCGAACATCTCCATGTACAGTCCCCGATAACCGACTTTGCCTTTGTGACGATCATGGATTTTCTTGAGGAGTGTCGCATCTAGGTAATCACGCTCTTCCCGGAGGGAATACGCCTCGGTACGGTTCAACCAAGCGTAATAGCCATTACGGCGGCTCACTCCGGCGATCTCACATAGTGGGCGGACGAGATTCTTAAGCTGTGCGATGCGGATGACGGTGTTGATGACCTGATATTTCTCTGCTGGTGTTAGTTCGTACGTTTCGCCTGCCCTTCTAACTTCTCTAGCTTTTTTAAGAGCTCGTTCTCTGCCGTCAGGTATTTGATCCGTGCCTCTGCCTTCGCCAACCGTCTCTCTATCGACTCGTCTGTTTTCGGACGTCCGCCTTCCAGAGCCTTCCCACGTTTATCGTTCCGAAGACCCTCTTCTCCGTCTTTTCGGAACGTTTGGCGCCAGCGAATCAACGCGGACTGCGCTTTTCGTTTCCCGATCACCGTCAGGTCAAATCCGGCCTCCGTGAAGATTTGTTGAGGTCTCTTTCCCTCCATATTCTCACGTACAGCCTTGACCTTGAACTCGGCGGTGTACTGGATCGAGCGTTCTGATACTGAAGCGACGTTCGGATTTTCTTCGAGCTGGTTGATTTGAGTCATAATGAAGGTGATTTTACTCATAGTTGTTTCTCCTGTCTGAATGAATAGGTTCATTATAGAGAGTCGTATCCACACGAAAAACCCCGAATGATACACTTTTTTTCAAGTGTCTATCATTCGGGGTTCAGTTCAGAATTTGCCTTCAGTGTTTTTTTGATAATGTGTTTTTTTTGGCAGTGTAATTCTAGTTCCGTTATTGTCTAAACAGTTCATGCTTCCAGTTTCATGGATACTACCTACTATATTTGCGATAGGGACATACCGTCATTTCAATTATTTAGAAAGAGAAACAGAATTTTTTGTAAACGAGGATGAGAAATACGAGGATGAGAAATACAAAGAAGAGTTAAAAGAAAAATTAAATGAAGAAAATATAGTTAATAGTGCTCAACTTGATATACTTATTAAACTCTCGCTGAAGAGCGAGATGGAAATCAGAAACGGTTAGGTGTCGCTCTTCCATTTGTTGTTATCGGCGTGACATTGATTTCGATTCTTTCCAATAAGGTTCAAGTAACCAATAAAGAGTTAGTCCTTTATTTTGTAATTTATTTTCTTGCAGCTTTTATTGTGCACGTTATCTTAAAAATGTGTGAGCCATTCTTTAATTTATATGCAGATAGGGTAGCTATATTAGTAAGTTTTTTGAAGGGAATTCAAATAGAATGGTTAGACGAACGTTCGGCCGAACCTCTAGCAAAGAATGATCAAAAAGAAGCACTCGAAAACATCGCAGAACGTGAACCTAATAAAATTTCCGACTCAGTTGAGATTGATCATATTGTGGTTGATGCTTCAGAAGCACATGCTTCAAAATCAAGTCCATTAAATTAAATCGAAATTTCGATACAGTGAGAACAAGAATGATTTTGTATGTAAATAGGAATCAATTTCTTCTATTCGGAGGTTCTATATTTAAACAATTGTTTTATCATACATTGAGACCTTATTCGAGTGGACATTGTGCACTTTGTTTAAGGTTTTTTATTTGGATCAGTTATAGCATGTAAAGCAACTATAAATTCAATCCTTACACTATTCGAGCTGGAGTATAAATACATATTTATGGTTGCTCTTATGAGTTTAAATTGAGTAAACAAACGAATAGGACTAAAAAGTTGTTAAAGTAATTGACTTGATTATAAAAATACACACATAATTAACAGTTATCGTTTTTGTCTAAAGTGATAAATCGAATGCAGTAATGACCATATTTAGATACAGAGAGTAAGGAGAAAAGAGAATGCTATACACCATCACGTCAACCTTACCTCCAAAACACGGAGGAAGAACGAAAGCTCTTTTAAGTCGGATTGCCTTAATTGAAAATGAATTAAATGAATACTCTACTATTGTCACGACCAATTACAACGCCAATTATCCGACCGTTTACGACCAGTTTCGTAAAGACGGTAAGGCTGGTTCACAAGTGAAGTTTGACAATTTATATGATTGGTTATCTGGACGTCAACTATTTAAGATTCCGACCAGTCGATTTCTAAATAAAGCGATTAAAGTGACAACGGATCGTTCGATGCCAGGGTTAAAAAGTGTTGAGAAAGGTGATGTCGTTCGATATTACGATCAAGAAAGCTATGTTTTATATCGAAAATACCAACCAAATACAAATATTTTAGAAATTGAAGACTTCATGAGTGAGGTTTCCCGAAAGAAAACAGAACGCTGGGAATACAATGCTTATGGAGAATTACATCGGAAGACTATTTACTCGCCAACGTATCACGGAAAACTCGTCGAAGAATTTTATGATACCGCTGGTTCAGTTTACTGTAGAAAATTCTATAGCGATGAGGTAAAACCAAGTCTTATCTTGATTAGTTTGTATCGAGATGGTCGTATGATGAAATCGTTTAAAAAAGAAAAAGAGCTATTTGCATATTACTTCAATCATTTGTTTAAAGACGAAGACATTGTGTTCGTCGATGCACGATTGTTGGATCGTCCAATTTTAGATGTTACTGCAAATATCAAGCGAGTATTTGTTCTTCATAACTCACACTTAGATGGTGAAGAATTAAAATCTTCTTATAAAAGTGCATTGTTAGAATCTGAAAAGATCACACGATACCTTGTGCTTACGCAACATCAGAAAGAAGATATTTTAGCACAATTCGATATTCCTGAAGAAAAGATGGCAGTCGTTCCTCATTTCATACAGCCAGAATCAAATCTAGCATCTGTTTTTATCAAAGATCAGTTTTGCTTCATTGGACGCTTTGGATTACAAAAACAAATGGATCACTTACTCAAAAGCTATGCCCTATTCAAACAATCAGGACATGAAACAAAATTAGTCTTATACGGCATGGACGAACAAGGGCAGTTAGCGATGATGGTAGAGTTAATTGATGAATTAGGCATCCGAGAGAGTGTCGAAATTCATAGCTATACAGAAAATCCGAGTCAAGTATTCCGTGAATCCAAAGCTTCGCTCTTAACAAGTGAGTTTGAAGGATTTGGTCTAACTGTCATGGAGAGTATCAATGTCGGATGTCCGGTGATTTCATATGATGTAAAGTATGGACCACGTGAGATCATTCGCCATGGTGAAAATGGTTATCTCGTTCCGGCAAACGATATTGAAGCGTTTGCTCAAGCGATGGTTCACTGTATAGAACATCCACTTCAAGATGTTCGGACACAAGAAACGTTGTTCAAGTCGACAGCGGTTCAGAATTATGATCAATTAATCAAAGAATTAAAAAAATAATCAATCATCATTCAAACTAGTTTAGAGTGAGAGACAGAGTATTTCGAGGAGATTACCATGAAAAAGATTACTAAAGCAATCATCCCAGCAGCAGGACTCGGTACACGCTTTCTTCCAGCTACGAAAGCCATGCCAAAAGAAATGTTACCTATCATTGACAAACCAACGATTCAATACATTGTTGAGGAAGCTGCGCGAGCAGGGATTGAAGATATCATCATTGTCACTGGAAAGCACAAACGCGCAATTGAGGATCATTTTGATAATCAAGGTGAATTAGAGGCTACTTTAGAAAAAACGAATAAGCTTGAACTACTGGAGAAGGTTCGCTTTTCGACAAACCTAGCAAATATCTTTTATGTGCGCCAAAAAGAGCAAAAGGGACTAGGACACGCTATCTTGACCGCTAAGCAGTTTATCGGTGACGAACCATTTGCTGTGCTACTTGGTGATGATATTGTCGATTCGGAAGTACCGGCGATTCAGCAACTGATGGAAGTCTATGAGCAGACGGAGAAATCGGTTATCGGTGTTCAAGAGGTAAAAGCGGAAGATACATCGCGATATGGCATCATTGATCCGAAAAAACAAGAAGGTAGACTTTACGATGTGAAAAAATTCGTCGAGAAACCTGCTCCAGGAACGGCACCTTCGAATCTTGCCATTATGGGTAGATACGTTCTGACACCAGACATTTTTGCTTATCTGCAAAATCAAGAAGAAGGTGCAGGAGGAGAAATCCAACTAACAGATGCAATTGAACGCTTGAATGCTGACAATCAAGTATATGCTTACGATTTTGAAGGCAATCGTTATGACGTGGGAGAAAAACTAGGTTTTGTTAAAACGACAATCGAATATGCGTTGAAAGATGCAGAAATGCAAACAGAACTCAAAGCGTTCATTAAAGGATTAAATCTATAAAAGTGAATTCGTAAGTGGAGGGTCGCAGGGGGAGCTCTTCATTCATTTCAGGGGGAACAATACATGAACGAACGTAATATAAAAGAACTGGGGCTGCAGAAGCGCATTGATATTGAAAGTAAATTTAGACCAGAAATCGAAGGGTTACGAGTCGTAGCAGCACTTCTCGTTGCGATTTACCATATTTGGTTTAACCGCGTCTCGGGAGGCGTCGATGTTTTCTTTGTTATCTCAGGGTTCTTAATTACAACATCAATCATTTCGACAATCAATCGAACGGGTGAGTTTAAGTTTCTGCCGTATGTGACGAAATTGCTTAAGCGTTTATTACCTTCCGTTTTATTTATACTGGCGGTCGTATTAATCTTAAGTACCTTTCTTTTACCAGAGTCGATTCTTGGAAAAACGATACGAGAAGTCGTCGCGTCGATGTTTTTCTATCAGAACTGGCAATTAGCAATCTCGAGTACCGATTATTTAGATGCTACTCAGATGAAGTCCCCGGTCGAGCATTTTTGGGCATTATCGATTCAAGGTCAATTCTATTTGATTTGGTTCGTATTGTTCTCTTTCATTTTATGGATGATGAACAAATATCAGATCAAGTCGATTAAAACTGTGATCAATATGATCTTGGGTGTTTTGTTTGTTACGTCATTGTCGTATTCGATTTATCTGACTGAGGTAAATCAACCATGGGCGTATTTCATTACGATGACGCGTGTGTGGGAATTTGCGTTGGGTAGTTTGTTGTGTATCAATCTCTCAGCAATCCGTGTTCCGAAATGGATTGCGGTGATCATTGGTTGGCTAGGACTCGTTGGTTTAATTGCGACGGGTATCCTCTTCAACGTGTCACAAATGTTTCCAGGATACATCGCACTGTGGCCGATGACGTGTGCTTTATTTATCGTTCTTTCAGGCACGCAGGATACACGTTTCGGTCTGAAGCGTTTTCTTGGCTCTAAACCGATGGTGAAGCTAGGAGGCATCGCGTTCGGTATTTATTTATGGCATTGGGTGCTGCTTGAATTTTACCGCTACAACGTACAACAAACGCCAGGTCTTTTGATGGGATCACTCATTATCGTATCTTCGATTGCTTTATCCTATTTAATGACCGAATGGATTGAAAAGCCGATTCGAACAGCTACTGTAAATCAAATTGCCTTTAAAAAGCTAGAGGCGATGATGGGAGTAAATATTCTCTTGATTGGTTCATTGCTCGGCATGTCATACATGCAGGAACAGGAATTGAAAAAGCAAGTGAGTAGTGATCGCTATCCTGGTGCTATGGCGATCAAGAACGCATTAAATGTTTCGGAAGAAAATCCGTTCCCTTCATATGCGAATGTTTTCAACGATTTACCGCTTGTCCATACAGATGGCAGTAACCAAGGATTGAAAGACAGTGATGTCAAAGTTGGTCAATATGGGAAGAAGAAGGATTATAAAGCAACCATCGCACTTGTCGGTAGCTCACACTCAGAGCAATGGTTTGGTGCCTTGCATGAAGCCGTCAAGGGAACAGATATCCGACTCATCAACTTAACGCGATCGGGAACACGCTTTTCGACGGGGTATGAACCAGACTCACTAAAAGGAACTTGGAATCAGAATGTCCTCGACTATTTAAAAGATGCTGATGTTGATTTGATTATTTCTCACGTCACGGCAGCGGATGCTTCAAAAGATCGGATTCATCAACAAATGATTGATCAAATGCAATTTGTGAAAGATGAGTACGGAATCGACGGCTTGGCATTGCGTGATAATCCACGGTATGACTTTAACGTTCTCGAAGCTCTCGAAACCTCCAGCATTGAGGACACGACGAAAAAAATGAATGCTCAAGATAATCAAACGGATGAAGCATTTTGGAAAAACTTCGAAAAAACGAATAAATCACTTTATAAAATGGATTTGACACGCTATTTCCACGTGAAGGGTGAATATCGTCCAGTTATCGGTAATGTCGTCATTTATCGCGATAACAGTCATATGACTAACACGTACGCGAAAAGTTTCGGACCTTTATTTAAAGAAAAGATTACTGAAGTCTTGAGTGAAAAATTAGGTAGTAAGTAAACGTTATAAATATGAAATAGAGCTGTAGGAAATCCTTCGGGAGGCGCTACAGCTCTTTTTCTTTCAAAGGAATACTTAAAATGAGTGTGAGCTGGGTATACAAATTAATAGTAATTGTAAACGAAATATGAGATTCGTAAACGGATTGTATATTTCATATAATATTCTTGATTTATAGTAAGACGTAGAGAGACTCACAGATCAAAAAAAACGAGTCCAATTAAAGGAGAGAATGAATATGAAAAAAGTGATTACTTATGGTACGTTTGATTTATTGCACTGGGGACACATCAATATTCTAAGAAGAGCAAAAGAAATGGGCGATTATTTAGTAGTTGCGATTTCTACAGATGAATTCAATCGATTAAAACATAAGGAAGCGTACCATAACTATGAAAATCGGAAAATGATATTAGAAGCAATCCGATATGTAGATGAAGTCATTCCAGAAAATGATTGGGAACAAAAAATTCAAGACGTTCAAAACCATGGTATCGATCTATTTGTTATGGGTGATGACTGGGCGGGAGAATTTGATTTTCTAAAAGATTATTGTGAAGTCGTATATTTAAGCAGAACTGAAGGGATTTCGACTAGCCAGATAAAGAATGAATTAAGTGAGAAATGAACGGAGTGGTCAGGAATGAAGCATACGGAATCAATCCTATCCGATGTACTATATGCGTGAACGGTTAATCACTAGCTACCTTTTCGCATTTCGATGTTTCTATGTGTTGTTTTCCATACTTCCGTTACAAGACACAAGCGTCTTCTGGGTCACGTATGGCGACAATGTAAAGCCTATAAATGATCGATTGAAGAGGACACGTCGTGAACACAAGCGTGTCCTGATTCATGATCAAAAATACGTAAAGGATGTTGAATCCTGGCACGTGGAGCGATCTATACGATATAGCGTGACTCAGTGCATCTTACTCGCATACTACTTAGCCATATCAAAATATGTCTTCCTAGACAATTATGTATCCGAACTGAGTGTTTCTAAGATTAGAAGAGGAACAAAGCGAGTGCAGTTGTGGCATGCTGCAGGTACTTTAAAAGAGTTTGCACTAATGACTCCTCAAACGTATGCAGCAACTCGATCAACGATTAAGCGTTTTAAAAAGACCTATTTAAACTATGGTGATTTTATTGTCCCAGGAGAAGGTTGTGCGGAATTGTTTGGGCGTGCTATGTCATTACCAAGAGAAAGATTTATCACGTTAGGGATGCCTCGAACAGATTACTGGTTCGATAACAATGAGGGGCTAAAAGAGCAATTGAGACGAACGCTCGATGTTAAAAAAAAGCGTGTCTTGCTATATGCTCCGACTTATCGAGAATATGAGTGAAATGTCAGTGAGACATTAAAGCAAATACAGCAGCTCCACGGATTAGGCTGGAAGGTGCTCGTTAAACTGCATCCTACTGTTCAGCAACATCTGTCTTTGGATGAAGTTCCAGGTATAACGATTGTAGATGATACTTACACAATCAACGATTATTTATTGATCACGGATGTTTTGATTACAGATTACTCTTCCATTCCGTATGAGAGTTGTTTGCTTGCGATCCCTACCTTTTTGTATACGCCGGACTATGAACGATATGATGAAACGCAAGGTGTCATTCCAAATTATCCGGGTCTTTTGCCGGTTACGTATTCTTCATTCTTCGATGATGTATTGGACTGGATAAAGTCTGACGAACGTTTGATGGAAGGTAAAGAAGCAATGCACGTCTTTCAAAGTATATGGTATGAGGAGAAGCCAGGAGAAGCAGTTGATCGCATTATCCGACATTACTATGTATGATTGTTAATTCATGATTTTGTTAGAAAGGAGTAGGCGAATGATTGGTTTGGTACGTCCTTTAAATCACGATTCCGATTGTCAAAAACAAGTCACACTTATTAATGAGCATCATCAACTTATGATTCTTCGTTGCGAAGGAGAGGAAAATAGTAAGTCGTCTCTCGAAGAAATGATTCAGCTGTTAGTTCCGGAAGAAGAACTTATCGTTGCAACGGTTGAAGTTTTTGGAGATTCAAACGAGGAAATAAAGCAAAATCTAAAACTTCTCCACGATCGGAACATATATATTACCTGTCTATCTGATTAATATAAATTAATAACTTATCAGTAGCGCAGTAATAATCTTTTTAGACTAAATCTAAAGCACTCATTTTAAAGTTGAAATGAGTGCTTTAGATTTAGTACATAATTATAATTTTAAAGCCCTAAGTACATTATCTACATCATTAATGTTCGTTGAGTCAAATGATCGTACACTTCCGCTAAAGCCTACATTATACGTATTTAGCATTTCAATAGCAAAACCAATTAATCTTTCAATTTCTCCATAAGTGATAGGATAATCTGTGACTAAACGAGATCTATCAACAAAATATGCTGGATCATTATGGGCAAACAATTTATCTCACCATGTGATTAGATGTTTAATCGAGGGTTGCATTTCTTCAAGAGTTTTTTTATGTGAAGAAACAGTAGAAGCATCAATCACTGTAGTTCGTCCGAGTCTCTCCATCTCTTGAGGATCATTAGAAAAGATGTAAGAATGATTCACTTCGAGAAACTTTAACAATTTACTTAGATTCTTAGCCCCTCCTCTAGAAGGTTCAAATAATTTTGCCAAGCCCATGATAACTGTATATTGAAATGAGTGCGTTGCTATAGTGAAAAATGCAGGAGCTTTATTTAATGCATTTAAATCTTCTGGAATAGAAGTCTTTTCCTTTAAATATTTATGCAAAGTATAATTATCTTGAATGTTCTGAACTTCATTTATATATCCCTCTAAATCATTATTGAATCGATTTTTGAGTTGATTCATTAAAGTAAATTCCCCCCTAAATATCTAATATAAATAAAGGATAAAATATACATATCCCTTATTTATATTATGTTATTTACTTTGAATAACTACCGTCCGATTGTTCACGCAATTCGAGTGCATCAGCGCGCATCGTTTGATCCATATTGAAGTAAGTATCGACGACACGAGAGGCGGCAAACCCATCCTCCATCGGACCGTACGTCGCACGGAACGTATCGAGTTGCGCTTGATACATTTTCGTCAGACGCGGAATGTCCGATAAGGCGTGAAGCAAAGCCTCTTCCGTCTCTAAGATGGGTCCCGGAAGATCGTTGTAGTAATCGAGATAGAATCCGCGTAGCGTGTCCCGATAGAGATCAAGGTCATACGCATAGAACATCATCGGACGATTCATGTTCGCAAAGTCGAAGAAAACAGAAGAATAGTCTGTGATCAGTAAATCGGTGATCAAGTACAGTTCCTGAATGTCCGGATACGCTGTCGCATCGATGAATCGTTCCCGGTGCTGTACTGGAATCTTCGGTTTTTTCGTGACGAGCACGTGCGTCCGAATCAAGAAGACGTACTCATCGCCTAAAGCTTCCGCGACCCGGTCGAAATCAAACGGATAGTCGAAGTAGAACTTTCCTTTCCCGAGCGATTGATGATCGCGGAAGGTCGGTGCATACAAGATGACTTTTTTGCCTTCCGGTAGTTGCAGCTGTGTCCGGATCCGTTCGATCGTTGCTTCATCATTCGCTGTAAAGAAAAGGTCATTTCGCGGATAACCGGATTCGACGACAGGTCCATCGTACTGGAACGCGCTTCTAAAGATGTTCGTCGCGTAAGGACTCGGAGACAAGAGGACACTCCATTGCGCGATCGAATTCGTCACCCGTTCAACGTAACCTTCATCCCGTCCATGGATCTCATCTAAGTCGAACAACATCTTCTTCAACGGCGTGCCGTGCCATGTCTGGATGTACGTCGTCTCTTTCCGTCGTGTCATGTAGTGCGGGAAGTTCTGATTGTTGACCCAGAACTTCGCCGTCGCCATGTAATAGAAGTAGGCAGGAGACAGGCGTTTGACGACTTTTGCGTTCGGATCACCAAGATAGAGCTTTTTGTTATAGATCCAGACGACTTTATAACCGAGCGCTTGTCGCTTCAGTTCTTCGTAAATGTAACGCGGGCTGTCCGCGTAATGTTTACCGAGACCGCTTTCGAAGACGACGAGTTTCGGGTCGACAGGTAAGACGCGTTGCATGAGTCGATATCCTGCCTTCATCGTCGGGAAGTAGAACCGGCTCCGACGATAGACCTTAAAGAGGATGTTCGCCGCTTCGTTCGTCTGAATCTTTTCCAAAAGACTTGTCTGTTTTGTATAGTTCGTAATCGTTTGATAGACCTGATCGGAATAGGTCGTATCCGTTTTCGTCAAGAAGACGTCAGCGCGTCGTTTGTATTCGTCATCCATTTCAAAGTCACGGCGCGCCGTCGCGTCGAGATCCTCGAACAAGTCATCGATCGTCTTCGAGATTCGACCTGGTAATTCGTTCTCGAGATCGAGATATGAACCGAGTGGACCGATGAAGCGTTTCGGATCGAATTGCAGGTAGTGGACCGGTCGTTTCAAGAAACTGAAGTCAAAAGCGACACTCGAGTAGTCGGTGACGAGCAAGAGGCTTTCCTTTAACAACCCTTGGACATCACGTTCACCCTGATGGATGACCGTGATTGGTAAGTTCTCGAAGTGACTCGAGTATTGCTGCATGTTCGGGTGCAGGCAAAGGACGATCTCGAGACGATGTTGTTTTGCGTATGCATGCAGACGCTCACTCGATAGGAACGCTTGGTACTGCTGATAATATTCTGATTCGAAGAACTGGAGTGGCGTCTGTAGCCACGAGCGCCACGTCGGAATGACGAGCATCTGACGTTTAACCTCAACATCATCTCGGAGTAACGTATCAAAACGAGATAGCCCAGTGATTTTGACTTCTCGGTCTAAATAACCCATATCTTGGGTAACGAGACGCTTTTCACGCTCAGAACTGACAAGGAACAAATCCGTATTAAATGCCGGTGCGAATTTTCCATACTGCTCATTCATATTTTTAGTACCTAAAACACCATGCTGGATAAAAATTCGGTCTGCCTTCATTTTCTTTTTAAAGGGTTCTGATTTTAATGGGTACAAGTATTCCGCGTGGTGTGTCCCGATGACCTTCTTCGCCATCAACGAGTGATAGATGTGTTCCTTTGATTTGATCGGCAAGATGTTGCCGAGCGGAGCGACTTGTGCGTATTCGTTTGACGTCGGATCGATGACGTAATAGACAGGTCGCTCCGGATAGGTCTCGCGCATGTATTTGAAAAAGTGATACCCGTTGTCCTGTGCTTTATAGGGACGTTCTCCGACGAGCCACGTGTTCTTCTCGGCAAACAGCCGGTAGAGCGGGGCGAACGTCATCAAATGATTCAAATAGGCGTAGTTTTCATTCGTGAACTCGGTCATCTCAAACGATAGATTCCGGTGACCGACCGTGTAGTACGGGATGATATGCATCGTCGATGTCTCATCTTTTCCTAACGCTTCCGGTGTCAATTGACGTGTGATGTACCGAGCACGACCGAGACGGTGTAATTTCGGCTCCGACCGGTGATAGAAGTCGAGCGCGATGAAGGCATCGTAGACGCCTTCTTGTAATTGTGCTGCTTGATAGAGTTGCGACCAGTGGATCGTCGCCGTGTAGTGATAGCGATACAATCCGAATTTCTTCGCGCTCGTCTCATTTTGGTATAACCAATCGATCGGGACCGGGACTTGATTGCCACTCTCCCGGTGCACGAGGAGCAAACGTCCCGTCTTGATGAACGCGTGACGGGTAAAGGCTTTTCCGCTGATGACCGTCGTCGCTTTCGTCTCATTGCGGACCGCATCGATTTGAATCTTTGGCTTCGTCTGCGGTTCTTTGTTCAGCAACAGACGCAGGTTGCCTTTTAGGTCCGTATACAACTGGACGAATTCGTTGAACGTCTCATCCATCAACGGCGCGAGCGGCGCAGGGATCTGC